>NZ_JBSGJZ010000016.1:0-196979 GCF_053605825.1 Saccharopolyspora sp. NPDC003752
ATAACTTGTTTTTTTTGTGTGTGCGTGAGGTAAATAGCTGTACTATCGGCTATACCGCCACCACGACACCTGCCCGGACCGTCAGGAGATGGCCTCCATCGGGAGCCGGAGCCCGAGGTGGCCGCCGATCTGCGCGTTCCGCGTCCGGACGGCCTCCAGCTCCGCCTGCGTCAGCGCGCGCCGGTAGACGCGCACCTCGTCGACGGCGCCGTGGAAGCGGTTGGCGCCGTCCACGCGCTGTCCGATGTGGATTCCGTGGACCCCGAACTCCTTGCCCTCGGTGACGGAACCCGGCGGCACCTCGGCCGATCCGGCTTCCCGGCCGTCGATGCGCAGCACGAACCGGCCGTCCACCCGCTGGAGCGCCGCGTGGTGCCACTGGTCGTCGTTGTACGCGCCGGCGGACTGCACGGTGATGTTGAAGCGGTCCACCATGATCAGCGCCTGGATCCGGTTCGAGGCGGGTTCCGCGCGCAGCCACAGCTGCGGCGTGGTGCCGCTGCCGGTCCGGTACGCCCACAGCAGGGCGTACGAGCCGCTGGTGTCCGCGTAGCGGAACCACGTCGTCAGGGTGAAGTCGCCGCCGCCGAGGTCGATCGACTCGTCGAACGGCACCTCGACGCGGTCGTCCACGCCGTCCAGCGCCAACGCGTTCCCGAACCGCCCGGGCACCAGCGCCGCGTCGCCGCGGACGAAGGCGGGGTTGCCGCGGCCGGAGTCATCGGGGGTCGTCGGACCGGGTTCGGGCGGTGCCGGAATGCCCGGCGGCGTGCCGTTCGGCGTCGCCAGGTACGCCTCGTTGAAGCGCGCCCACCGGATCGACTCGTACGGCGTGGCGGAGCCGGCCTCGTAGTACAGCCCGATCTCGTCGCCGTCGAGCTTCACCATGTCCGAGTACGCCGACGGCCCCCACCAGAAGACCTTGCCCTGCTCCCACGGCTGCCAGCTCCGCCCCTCGTCGTAGGAGGAACGCACCGACATCGCCTCGCGCGCCACCGGATGCGCCGGCGCGGACAGCAGGATCCGGTCCTCGGCGTCGCCCTGGTCCCGCGCGTGCAGTCGCAGCGTCGACGCCTGCACGTCGGGCATGGCCAGGTCGATGGGCCGGAACGGCTCGTCGAACGTCGCTCCCCCGTCGCTGCTGATCGCGACCGACCGGTGGCCCGGATCGGTGCCGCGATCCCTGGCCAGCGCGTAGACCCGCCCGTCGGTGAGCTCGACGACGGTCACCTCCTGCGCGATCACCGTCCCGTCGTCGACGGCCGCGGACGCGCCGATGTGCCAGGTCTGGCCGCTGTCGTCGCTGTAGAGCAGGTGCGTGCCGTAGACGTGCGGGCGCACGCCGTCGTTGATCTCGTGGCTGGCGCCGACCACCAGCCGCCCCGCGTGCGGGCCGCGGGTGAGCTGGATGCCGTGCATCGGGCCGGTGGCGTACCAGAAGTTCCACTCCGGCCGCTTGCCCTCGGTCATCTCGCGCGGCGCCGACCACGTGACCCCGTCGTCGTCGCTGACCTGGACGAACGGATCGCGATCGCAGCCGTTCGGGCAGGGCTCGGGCCCGTTGTGGTTGCTGACCAGCACGATGCGGCCGGTGCGCTGGTCGACGATCGGCACCGGATTGCCGTGCGTCGACCCGTTGCCGTCGGAGACCACCTGCAGCGGGCCCCAGGTGCGGCCGCCGTCGGTGGAGCGCCGCAGCACGATGTCGATGTCGCCGTCGTCGCCGCAGTCCGCGACCCGGCCCTCGGCGAAGGCGAGGACGTCGCCGTTCCCGGCCCGGACGACGGCCGGGATGCGGAAGCACGCGTAGCCGAAGTCCTGCTTCGCGAACAGGACCTGCTCGTCGACGAACGGTGCTGCCGGGTCCGGTTCGGCGGCCGCGCCGGCCGGCGATCCCGACAGCATCGCGGCCGACAGCAGGACGCTCAACGCCGCGGCTCTCCACCGCCGCCGCGGCGGCCCTCCAGGTGCTATGCGCATGTCATGCCCTTCCAGCAGAGCGAACGAGGGTGGACATACTACGTCCTACGTGGAACCTCCGGAAGGCTCGGCGGACGGCTCCGCGAAACCGGCCGGAAACCTCTCGATCAACTGTTCTTGACCGCCGAACGCAGGCGACCGTAGCCTGCACTCCCAGACTTGACGTAGGACGTCCCATGTCCCGTCGCTCAACTCGCCAGGAGGCAACGTGAGCCCCCACGTTTCCCGCACCTTCGTCAGTCGCCGCGACTTTCTGCGCTACAGCGGGATCCTGAGCGCGGCGGCGGCCGTCTCCGCCACTGTCGGCGCCTGCGGCGGCCCCGCGTCGACGACCTCGACCGGCGGCGACGACAAGGGCCTGATCACCGCCGTGATCGGCTACGGCAACGACCAGACCTGGGACCCGACCATGACCGCGTCGGCGTTCGCGATGGCCGGCAACAACCACGTCTACGAAGGACTGATCGACACCGACCCGGTCACCCGCGACCCCTACCCCGCGCTGGCGGTGGCCGCGCCCGCCGACCCCAACGCCACCACCTGGCGCTTCGCACTGCGCCCGGGTGCGAAGTGGCACGACGGGCAGCCGGCCACCGCGGACGACGTGGTGTTCACCTTCGAGCGCGTCCTCGACCCGAGCACCCTGGCGTACTCGTTCTTCGCCGCGTGGCTCCAGGAAGTCCGCAAGGTCGACGACGCCACGGTGGAACTGGTGCTGAAGTTCCCGTTCCCGGACGGGATCCAGCGCCTCACGATCGCGAAGATCATGCCGAAGCACGTCTACGGCGCCCCGGGCGGCTGGGACGCGGCCAAGAGCGGCAAGGCCATCGGCTCCGGCCCGTACAAGCTGGTCGAGCACAACCCGAAGGCCAACACCAGGTTCGAGGCGTTCGCGGACTACAACGGCCCGCGCAAGCCCGCGGTGCAGAAGATGAACTGGCTGTCCATCGTGGACGCCTCCGCCCGGGTCGCGAAGATCTCCGGCGGCAGCGCCGAGGCGCAGGTCGCCGAGAACATCCCCTACGCCAACATCGACCAGCTGCGCCAGAGCGGGCTGCGGGTCGACGGCGGCAAGGGCATGAACCACCTGTTCCTGATGTTCAACACCGGCCAGAAGCCGTTCGACGACAAGCGGGTCCGGCAAGCCCTGTTCCACGCCATCGACACCCGCAAGATGATCGACGTCGCGCTCAAGGGCCACGGCACCCCGGCCACCAGCTTCCTCAACGAGCAGAACCCGGCCTACGCCAGGGCGAAGACCGTCTACGACTACGACCCCGACCGCGCGCGGGCGCTGCTCGCCGAGGCCGGGGTCAGCGGGCTGACCATCACGCTGATGGCGGTGAACGTCAGCTGGCTCGCCGACTGCCTGCCCACCATCGCCAACTCCTGGGAGGCGATCGGCGTCAAGACCGAGCTGCAGCCGCAGGACACCAGCGCGCTGTTCACCAAGATGGACCAGTCGCAGTCCTACCAGGTCGTCGCGGCGGCGTCGAACCCGAACCAGTTCGGCCTCGACCCGGACCTGATCCTGCGCTACAACTACACCGCCGGCGGCACCTGGATGAAGTACACCAAGTGGGACTCCAGCCCCGAGGCCAAGGCGCTGTTCGCGGCGATGGACCAGGCGATCCGGGAACCCGACCCGGCCCGGCGGCGGCAACTCGTCCACGACTACCTCGACGTGGTGGCCGACCAGGCGGTCCTCTACCCGGTGCTGCACAACGAGCTCGTGACGGCCTGGAACCCGGCGAAGCTCGACGGCGTCGAGCCGCAGCCCTACCCCGGCATGAACCTGTTGCAAGCCAAGCGAATCTAGGAGGAGATCTCGTCAATGGGCTTGCGTGGCGGTGCGGGTAGCGGCCCCCTGCGGGAGTTGCAGACGCCGTCTGGACTCCGGGATCCCCGACTTGTGTATGTCCAGTCCAACGCACCTTGCACGGCGGTGCGGGTGAGAACTGAGCGGAGTTCCACGTGGTCGTGATCGCGAGGATGCTGCTGCGGCGCATCCTCATCCTGATCCCGCTGCTGCTGGGCGTGATCCTGTTCGTCTTCATCATCATGCGCTTCTCCAACAACAAGCCGGAGTACGCGTACTTCCAGGGCGCCAATCCGACGCCCGAGCAGATCCACCGGTTCCAGCTGGAGAACGGCCTGCTCGACCCGCTGCCCGTGCGCTACCTGCGGTTCGTCGCCGACCTGGCGCAGGGCGACATGGGCACCAGCGTGCTGACCAAGGCGCCGGTGCTGGAGCAGGTGGCCACCGCGCTGCCGCTGACGATGCAGCTGACCTTCCTGGGGCTGTTCATCGCGGTCGTGCTGGCGCTGGTGTTCGGCGTCGTCGCCGCGCTGTTCCGGGACCGCTGGCCCGACCAGCTGATCCGGATCGTCTCGCTGGTCGGCGTCGCGGCCCCGGCGTTCTGGATCGCGCTGCTGTCCATCCAGTGGCTCGCCGTCGACCGCGGCTGGTTCCCCACCGGCGGCTACGTCAACCCGGGCGACTCGTTCACCGGCTGGCTGGTGTCCATGACGCTACCGGCGATCTCGCTGTCGCTGCCGGTGGCCGCGCAGCTGACCCGGATCATCCGCACGGCTGTGGTGGAGGAGCTGGACAAGGACTACGTCCGCACCGCGATCGGCAACGGCCTGCCGCCGATCGTCGTGGTCGGCCGCAACGTCCTGCGCAACGCGCTGATCAACCCGCTGACCGTGCTCGGCCTGCGGGTCGGCTACCTGCTCGGTGGCGCGGTGGTCATCGAGACCATCTACTCGCTGCCCGGCATGGGCCAGCTGATGATCAACGCGGTGCTCAACGGCGATCCCGCCGTCGTGCAAGGCGCGGTGCTCACCATCGCGGTCGGCTTCGTCGTGGTGAACCTCGTCGTGGACGTGCTGTACCTGCTGGTCAACCCCCGACTCAGGAGCGCCGCGTGATGCGCACCGGACTTGCCAACCGACTCGCCCGGCCGGGTATCCGGTTCCGGCGGCTCAACGCGATCTCCTGGATCGCCATCGGCCTGCTCGTCGTCATCTGCCTGGCCGCGATCCTCGCGCCGGTGCTGGCCCCGCATTCGCCGTACGCGCAGGAGGCCGCCGCGGGCGGCCCCAGCGCAACGCACTGGATGGGCCTGGACAGCGCGAACCGCGACATCTTCACGCGGGTGCTGTACGGGGCGCGCTGGTCGCTGCTGATCGGGCTGGGCGCCACCGGTTGCGCGCTGCTCGCGGGCGCGGTGGTCGGCGCGGTCGCCGCCACCTCCCGCTCCGCGATCGGCGAAACGATCATGCGGGTGCTCGACGTGATCATGGCGTTCCCGGGCATCGCGCTGGCCGCCGTGCTCGTGGCGGTCTTCGGCGGCAGCATCCCGGTGCTGGTGCTGGCGATCGCCTTCGTCAACGTCCCGCCGATCGCCCGCGTGGTGCGCGCCAACGTCCTCGCCCAGTACGGCGAAGACTACGTGGCGGCGGAACGCGTCATCGGCGCCCGCACCCCGCACATCCTCGTCCGGCACGTCGCGATCAACTGCGCGGCGCCCGTCCTGGTCTTCTGCACGGTGATGGTCGCCGATGCCATCGTCTTCGAGGCGTCGCTGTCGTTCATCGGCGCGGGAGTGCGCCCGCCCGACCCGTCGTGGGGCAGCGTCATCGCCGACGGCCGCAACATGGTCCTGACCGGCGGCTGGTGGGCGACGGTCTTCCCCGGCCTGGTGATCCTGCTGACGGTGCTCGCGCTCAACGTGCTCGCCGAAGGGGTTTCGGACGCCTGGGCGGCGCCGGCCACCCGGCAGGCCACCTCGGAACCCAGGCAGCGCACGCGAGCGGCCACCGGCGAGCGCACCGAGCTGCCCGGCCTCGCCGAGGCGGCGCAGCGGCTCGCGGAGCGGGCGCGCCCGCTGCCCGACGGCGAACCGATCCTGCAGGTCCGCGACCTCGCCATCGGCTTCGACGGCCGCCACGACGGCGTGGACATCGTCGACGGCATCTCCTTCGACGTCCGCCCCGGCGAAGTCCTGGGCCTGGTCGGGGAATCCGGCTGCGGCAAGACGATCACCGCGCTGACGGTGATGGGCCTGCAACCGAAGGAAGCCCGCATCGGCGGCGAAATCCTCTTCCGCCGCGAGGGCGGCGTCACCGACCTGCTCGCCCTCCCCCGCCAATCCCGGCGCCGCCTGCTCGGCCACGAGATGGCGATGGTCTACCAGGACGCGCTGTCGTCGCTGAACCCCGCCATGACCATCCGGGCACAGCTCAAGCAGCTGATCCGGCGCGGCGGCCGGCATGCGCCCGCGGAGCTGCTGGAGATGGTCGGGCTCGATCCCGCGCGCACCCTCACCGCCTACCCGCACGAACTCTCCGGCGGCCAGCGGCAGCGGGTGCTGATCGCGATGGCGCTCTCCCGCGACCCGAAGCTGATCGTGGCCGACGAGCCGACCACCGCGTTGGACGTCACCGTGCAGGCGCAGGTGATCCAGCTGTTGCTGCGGCTGCGCGCGGAACTCGGCTTCGCCCTGATCCTGGTCTCCCACGACCTGGCCCTGGTCTCCGACGTCACCGACCGCATCGTGGTGATGTACGGCGGGCAGATCGTGGAATCCGGGGTGACCTCGGCGCTGGTCGAGGCGCCCGCGCACCACTACGCCCGCGGGCTGTTCGGCGCGGTGCTGTCGCTGGAGTCCGGCGCCGAGCAGCTGACCCAGATCCCCGGCGTGGTGCCGTCCCCATCCGAATTCGCGGCCGGCTGCCGGTTCGCCGACCGCTGCCCGATGGCCACCGCGGTGTGCGAGGAGCGGGCGCCGGTGCTCGGCGGGCAGGGCAGGTTCCACGCGGTGGCCTGCCACCACCCGGCGATCGACCTCACCGCCGACCGGGACCACGCCTCGGCGGCAGCACAGGAGCGGTCATGACTTCCCCAGAACCCGAAACCCTCGTCGAGCTCGCCGACGTCCACGTCGTCCACAAGGCGCGCTCCGGCGGGCTGTTCCGCCGCGACCGGGTGCACGCCGTCACCGGCGTCGACCTGGCGGTGGCGGCCGGCGAAACCGTCGGCATCGTCGGCGAATCCGGCTGCGGCAAGTCCACCCTGGCCAAGGTCGTGGTCGGTCTGCAGCAACCGACCAGCGGCACGATCTCCTTCCGCGGCAAGGACATCTGGTCGCTGCCCGCCGCCGGGCGCCGGGCCGCGATCGGCGCCGAGGTCGGCATGGTCTTCCAGGACCCGGCCACGGCGCTCAACCGGCGCCTGCCGATCCGCCAGGCCCTGCGCGACCCGCTGGACGTGCACGGGCGCGGCAGCCGCCAAGAGCGCGAGGCGCGGGTCCGCGAACTGCTGAACCTCGTCGGCCTGCCTGCGAGCGTGGCGAACCTGCTGCCGGGCCAGATCTCCGGCGGCCAGCGGCAACGCGTCGCCATCGCCCGGGCCCTCGCGCTGCGCCCCCGGCTGCTCGTCGCCGACGAACCCACCAGCGCCCTCGACGTCTCGGTGCGCTCGCAGATCCTCAACCTGCTGCTCGAACTGAAGGAACAGCTGGGCCTGGCGCTGGTGTTCGTCTCGCACGACATCCAGACCGTGCGGCGGATGAGCGACCGGGTGGTGACGATGTACCTCGGGCGGACCGTCGAGCAGATCCCGGCCGGCGCGGTCGCCGCCGCCCGCCATCCCTACACCCGGGCGCTGTTCTCGGCGACGCCCGGCCTGCTGTCGCCGATCGAGCCGATCCCGCTCACCGGCCCGGTGCCGTCGGCGACGAGGCCGCCGAGCGGCTGCCCGTTCCGCACCAGGTGCTGGCGCGCCGACGAGACCTGCGCGGCGGAGATGCCGGACCCGCAGCGCGACGCGACCGGCCACGCGTTCCGCTGCCACCACCCCGTTCCGGCGGGCATCACCGACCTCGAACTCGCCGCTGAAGCCCTGTCCTGATCCGGCAGGGAAGATCGGGATCCGGCCCCCCGGACGGGCGACGCGGCGGCATAGCTCGGTGGACGTGCCGCTCCGGTGGGCCGTGCGATCGGCACGGCCCACCGGGCTACCGGCTCACGCCGTCGCGGCCGCGTGCACGGCCCTGAGCAGGCGGTCGTTCTCCGGGGCCGCGCCGCCCGGGAAGGCGAAGCGGCGCCGGTTGTAGCCGTAGGCGAGGCCGCTGCGCGGATCGGCGATGGCCTGCGAACCCGCCGCTCCGCTGTGCCCGAACGCGCCCTGGCCGAGGAACGGGTATACGTCGACCGACGCGGAGAAGCCGAGCCCGAAAGCCTTGTGCTGGCGGGAAACGAGGTCGTAGCCGATCGAGTGGATCTGCGCGAAGGCCGCGGCCGTGTCCGGCTTCAGCAGCGGTGCCTTCCCGCCGATGCCGGTGGTCGCGGCCGCGTACATCCCGGCGAGCCCGCGCGCGGAAGCGACGCCGCCGGCCGACGCCTGCCCCTTGGCCCGCACCACCCGGTGGTTCGGCAGATCCTGCAGTTCCACCGCGTCCGGGTGGTTCCGGTTCATCGCGATGCCGCTCAGGCTCTCCGGGCCGGTCTCGCCCGCCGCCAGCGCGGCCTGCTGCTCCGCGGTGGGCTCCATCGGCAGGGTGGTCAGGAAGCGCGGCTCCTGCTCTTCCGGCAGTCCCAGGTAGAAGTCCAGGTCGTGCGGGGCGCGGACGCGCGTCTCGAAGTGCTGCTGCAGCGTTTCGCCGGTGGCGCGGCGGACCACCTCGCCGACGAGCGCCCCGATGACCAGCGCGTGGTACCCGAACGCGGCGCCCGGGCGCCAGTACGGCCGCTGGGCGGCGAGCCGCTCCGCGATGACCCGGTCATCGGCGACCTCCTCCAGCGACAGCCCCGCGTCCGCGCCCACGAGCCCCACGCGGTGCGACAGCAGGTCGCGCAGGACGACGTCCTGCTTGCCCTCGGCGCCGAACTCCGGCCAGTAGTGGCTCACCTGCTGATCCAGGTCGAGCACGCCGTCCTGCACCAGCAGCGCCGCGACCAGGTACGCCGCGCCCTTCGTGGAGGAGAACACGCCGGTCAGCGAATCCCCGGTGATCTCGGGGCCGACCCACAGGTCGACGACCCGCTCACCCGCGAGGTGGGCCACCAGCTGGGCCGCGTAGTCACCACCCTCGGCCGCCGCCACGGCGGCGAACTCCTCCCGCACGGATTCGAACCCGGCGGCAACGGTGCCCTGCGGCGTGCGCTCCTGCGACATCGGCACTCCATTCGCTCGATCTGGTCCTGACCGGATCAAGTCGCCGCATCGCGGGGAAAATTCCCGGCAGATCGGACCGTTTCGCGGGCGGCGCCACCGGTTCGGCGCCGCCCGCGGGCCCGGCGTCAGCGCAGTGCGGCCGCCGCCGCGACGAGGTTCCGCAACGCCGCCTCGACCTCGGCGTAGCCGCGGGTCTTCAGCCCGCAGTCCGGGTTGACCCACAACCGTTCCGCCGGCACGGCCGCCAGCGCGGCCCGCAGCAGGTCGACGACCTCGGCGGTGTCCGGCACGCGCGGCGAGTGGATGTCGTACACCCCGGGCCCGACGCCGTGGCCGAAGCCGACCGCGTTGAGGTCGTCGAGCACCTCCATGCGCGAGCGGGCGGCCTCGATGCTGGTGACGTCGGCGCCCAGCGCCACGATCGCGTTGATCACGTCGCCGAACTCCGAATAGCACAGGTGGGTGTGGATCTGGGTCGAATCGGCGACGCCGCTGGTGGCGATCCGGAAGGACGTCACCGCCCAGTCCAGGTACTCCCCGTGCGCCGCCCGGCGCAGCGGGAGCAGCTCGCGCAGCGCGGGCTCGTCGACCTGGATGACCCGGATGCCGGCCGCCTCCAGGTCGGCGACCTCGTCCCGGATGGCCAGCGCGACCTGCTTCGCGGTGTCGGCCGGCGGCTGGTCGTCGCGGACGAACGACCACGCCAGGATCGTCACCGGGCCGGTGAGCATGCCCTTGACCGGCTTCTCGGTCAGCCGCTGCGCATAACTCGCCCACTCGACGGTGATCGGTGCCGGGCGGGAGACGTCGCCGTAGAGGATCGGCGGGCGCACGCACCGCGAACCGTAGGACTGCACCCATGCGTTGTCGGTGCTGGCGAAGCCGTCCAGGTGCTCGGCGAAGTACTGCACCATGTCGTTGCGCTCCGGCTCGCCGTGCACCAGGACGTCGAGCCCGAGCCGTTCCTGCAGGCGGATCACGCGCTCGATCTCATCCTGCATCCGCCGCCGGTACGTCGCCTGGTCGATGCGGCCGGCGCGCACCGCGGCGCGCGCCTTGCGGACGTCCGTGGTCTGCGGGAACGATCCGATCGTCGTGGTCGGCAGCGGTGGCAGGTTCAACGCCTCCTGCTGAGCCGCGCGCCGCGTGTCGTAATCGCCGCGCTGCGTGTACTCCGGCCGAAGTGCCTGCAACCGAGCGCGCACGCGATTGTTCCGGACCCGGTCCGCGCCGGCGCGGTCGGCGATCGCGGCGCGCGCCTCGGCCAGCTCGTCGGCCACCGCGTCGCGGCCCTCGCGCAACGCGCGGCCCAGCACGACCACCTCGCGGACCTTCTGCGCGGCGAAGGCCAGCCAGGACTTCACCTGCGGGTCGATGCCGGTCTCCGCGTCGACGTCGTAGGGCACGTGCAGCAGGGAGCACGACGTGCTCACGGCGACCTCGTTCGCCGAGCCGAGCAGCGTGGCGGCGGTCGCGAGCGCCTTGTCGAGATCGGTGCGCCAGACGTTTCGCCCGTCGACGAGCCCGGCCACCAGGGTCTTGCCGCTCAGCCCGCGAACCGACGACAGGGCGTCCACTGTGGACTTCCCGGCGACGAGGTCGGCACCGATCGCTTCGACCGGGCTGGACGCCAGCACCTCCAGCGCCTCGCCGAGATCGCCGAAGTATCCCGCGACCAGCAGTTTCGGCCGCTTCACCAGATCGCCGAGCCGCCGGTAGGCGGCACGCAGGGCGGCGAGTTCGGCCGGCGAGCGGTCGGCGACGAAGGCGGGCTCGTCCAGCTGCACCCACTCAACGCCGGCGCGGTGCAGCTCGCCGAGCAGCTCCGCGTAGGTGTCCAGCAGCGCGCCCAGCCGGTCCAGCGGCCGGAACGACTCCGGCGCGCCGTCCGCGGACTTGGCCAGCAGCAGGAACGTGAGCGGGCCGACGAGCACCGGGCGGGTGGTCACGCCCAGCTCCGCGGCCTCCCGGTACTGCTCCACGGGAGTCCGGTCGGCCAGCGAGAACTGCGTTTCCGGGCCGATCTCGGGCACCAGGAAGTGGTAGTTCGTGTCGAACCACTTCGTCATCTCCAGCGGCGGCTCGGACGCCACGCCGCGCGCCATCGCGAAGTAGGTGTCCAGCGGGCCCAGCCCGAGCTTCGCGAAGCGCGGCGGGATCGCGCCGAAGGTGACCGCGGTGTCCAGCACCTGGTCGTAGTACGAGAACGTGTTGCCCGGCACCGAATCCAGGCCCGCGTCCCACAGCGACCGCCAGGTCCGGATGCGGAGTTCGCGCGCCACCGCGCGCAGCTCCGCCTCGCCGATGCTGGACGACCAGTAGCGCTCCAGCGCGCGCTTGAGTTCCCGGTCGGGGCCGATCCGGGGGTATCCGAGTACGGTAGATCCGATCTTGCTGGTCAAGGCCCTCTCCTCGCGAGCTCGACGGCAGATGCCCCGAGGTCCGGGAAGGCGCAGGCGGACCGGCGCGCACCGCGCGGCGCGAGCCGGTCGTCCGCCGGGTCCTCCCGCGAGACCCCGGACCGCGCGCACCGGCCGGTGCGCGCACCGGTGGCAGGTCTTCGGACTCGCGGGCACGTCCCGGCCGGAGCCGGGGTTCCTAGTGGCCGTCGCTTCCCAGGCACGCGTGCCCAGTGCTGTGCCCGGTCTGGGACCGGGGACGGCGTTCGTTCCCACTCACCGCTGCGGGGCAGTCCCGGATTCGCACCGGGTTCCCTCTTGCCTCGTCCACCCCGCTCCAGGGAGGCGGACGAACCACCAGCACAACGGAGGCTACCGATCGGGGGGCCGTTGACAAGGGCCGGTGACGCGCCCGGCCCGCGCCGGGCGGCCCCCGCGCGACCGGCGATCCCCGGGCTGAACATGATCTTCCGGCCCGCCGCCGCGCCCCCGGTGAGACGCTCGTCACGCGGCACCGTCGCCGGCGGCCCGTTCCCGAAACGCGGGATGGCCACGTCCGGGTGACGATCGTGGAAACGAGGCGATCCGCATCTCACGTTTCCGCGGCGCGGGGCGTCTACGGGGAGTGAAAGTGAGACCGTTCGAGCAGATCGTTGACGAGTACGGCCCGATGGTGCTGCGAGTGTGCCGGGCCGTGCTCGGACCGGCCGACGCCGAGGACGCGTGGTCCGAGACGTTCCTGGCCGCACTGCGCGCCTACCCGGAGCTGGCCGAGGACACCAACGTGGAGGCGTGGCTGGTCACGATCGCCCACCGCAAGGCGGTCGACGTCACCAGGGCGACGGCCCGCCGGCCGGTGGTGGTCGAGCGCCTGCCCGAGCGGCCCAGCACGACCGGCCGCCCGGAGGACTGGGACGGCGACCTGTGGGCCGCGCTGAGCGCGCTGCCGGGCAAGCAGCGCATGGCGGTGGCCTACCACTACCTGGCCGGCCTGCCCTATGCCGAGATCGCCGCGATCCTCGGCGGCAGCACCGATGCCGCCCGGCGGGCCGCCGCGGACGGCATCAAGACCCTGCGCACGACCTACAGACCCACCACGAGCGTGGGGAGGGAAGCGTGATGATGACGATCCACGAATCCGACGACAGACACCTGTTCGACGCGCTCCGGACGATCGACTTCAACACCAGCGAGCGGCTGCACATCGACCTGGTGAGCGCGGCCCAGCGGGAAGGGCTGCTCGACGTCGCGTACCGCACCGTCGGCACCCCGGTCGGCGAACTGCTGCTGGCGGCCACCGAACGCGGCCTGGTGCGGGTCGCCTTCGACCGACAGGGGCACAGCTCGGTCCTGGAGTCGCTGGCCGAGCTGATCAGCCCGCGCATCCTGCGGGCGCCGGCCCGGCTCGACGAGGCGGCCCGCCAGATCGACGAGTACTTCGCCGGGCGGCGGCGGGCTTTCGACCTGCCGCTGGACTGGCGGCTCACGCGCGGGTTCCGGCTCAACGTGCTGGAGCACCTGCCCGACATCGGCTACGGCCGCACCGCCAGCTACGCGGAGGTCGCCGCCGCGGCGGGCAGCCCGCGGGCCGTTCGCGCGGTGGGCACCGCGTGCGCGACCAACCCGCTGCCGGTGGTGGTGCCGTGCCACCGCGTCGTGCGCTCGGACGGCACCTCGGGCGGGTACGTCGGCGGTGCGGAAGCCAAGGAAACCCTGCTGAACCTGGAGGCTGCATGAGCACGTCGAAGACGGACCGGTACGCGAAGCGGGTCGCGGCGGCGGACTGGGCGGGGGTCGCCGCCGAGGTCAACGACTACGGTTGCGCGCTGCTGCCGCAGTTGCTGACCGCCGCCGAGTGCGAGCGGATCGCGGCCCTGTGGGACGAGCCGGAGCACTTCCGGGCCACGATCAACCTGCGCCGCCACCGCTTCGGGGACAACGGCGACTACCACTACTTCGCCGCGCCATTCCCGGAACCGGTGGAGAAGCTGCGGCAGGCCCTCTACCCACGGCTTCTGCCGATCGCCCGGGACTGGGCCGAGAAGCTCGGCCGGGAACCGGAATGGCCGGACACCCTCGACGAGTGGCTGGACATCTGCCACCAGGCCGGGCAGGCCCGTCCCACGCCGATCCTGCTGCGCTACGAGCCGGGCGGCTGGAACGCGCTGCACCGGGACCTGTACGGCGACAAGGTGTTCCCGCTGCAGGTGGTGATCAACCTCAACGATCCGGGGACCGATCACACCGGAGGCGAGTTCCTGCTGGTGGAGCAGCGCCCGCGCGCCCAATCCCGGGGCACCGCGACGCTGATCCCGCAGGGGCACGGCCTGGTGTTCACCACGCGCGACCGGCCGGTCCGCTCGGCACGCGGCTGGTCCGCTTCCCCGGTGCGGCACGGGGTTTCGCCGGTGCGTTCCGGGCGACGCCACACGCTGGGACTCGTCTTCCACGACGCGGCATGACGACGTACACGCTGGTCGGAGCCGACGGACGCCCGTACGAGAGCGTCGTGCCGGGCCGCTTCGGCGGCTACCGGCGCGGCCGGATCTACGGGCGGCTGGACTGCCCGTCGGCCGCGCGTGCCATCGCCGACGGCGGATACGTGGCGCACCGGGTGTTCTTCGCAGACGAAGCCACGGCACGCGCGGCTGGGTACCGGCCCTGCGCGGTGTGCCTGCCGAAGCGGTACCAGGAGTGGAAGGACGGTTAGGAACCGTTGACGATGCCGATGGGGCGAAACCGCTCGCCACTGGTGGGCGAGTCCAAAGTGGAGTCCGGGATTCCGCCACCGCACAGCGAGATCGAGCTGGCGACGGTGGTGGGCCTGCTCGCCGGGCTGCGGCCGCGGGTGACCTCGATCGTCATCGGCTGCTCGCGGGACGCCCCGTCCCGGGCGACCGCCGATGCCGTCGAGCGGGCGTGGAGCGAACGGGGCGGGCACGTGCTCGACGTGGTCGACTGGCCGGAGCACGCCGCTTCGTGGCTGCGGCAGGCGCGGCGCTTCACCGAGCCGGGGCCGGACGCGTGGGTGGTGACCGGCCAGCTCACCGGCTGGGTGCAGATGGGCCGTCGCCTTCTGCACTCCACCGGCTGGGACCCGGCCCGTACGATCGGCACCGCAGCACTCGCCAGCGACGACATGATCGCCGTGGGCGGCGTGGGAACCTTCGACGGGCTGCGCGGCGCGGCCCGCGACGGCGGCACCTGGGAAGTGGTCCGCACGATCCTCGTGCACCGCCCCGCATGACGACCGAGAAACCGAGGAGAACGAGACAGTGAGTCCCGCAGCGGCAGACACCACGACGACCGACACCGGGGTCGTGATCGGCGAGGACGGGTTGGCGCGGCCGCCGTGGGCTGCCCGCGATCCCCTGCTGCGCGAGTACTACGACACCGAGTGGGGCATGCCCGTGCACGGCGAGCAGGCCCTGTTCGAGCGGATCAGCCTGGAGGGCTTCCAGGCGGGGCTCTCCTGGGCGACGATCCTGCGCAAGCGCCCAGCCTTCCGCGAGGCGTTCGACGACTTCGACCCGGACGCCGTCGCGGCGTACACCGAAGAGGACGAGGCACGGCTGCTCGGCAACGCGGGGATCGTGCGCAACAAGGCCAAGATCCGCGCGGCCGTCACCAATGCCCGCGCGACCATCGAACTCCGCGCCGAGGAAGGGCTGGAAGCATTCGTCTGGTCGTTCAAGCCGGAGACCACGCCGCGCCCGCGGACGATGGCCGAGATCCCCACGACGTCGCCGGAATCCGTTGCGTTGTCGAAGGCGTTGCGCCGCAAGGGTTTCGCGTTCGTCGGCCCGACGACGATGTTCGCGCTGATGGAAGCGATCGGCATCGTCGACACGCATCTCGTCGACAGCCATCGCCGCGGCACCTCCGGCATCTGGCCGCACCCGGATGGTGATGCCGCGGCGAGCTGACTGATCCTCCGGGAGTGCGCCGGCGGCCGAGGCGTGTCACATCGGCCGCGTCCGGCGGGTCACTCCTACGACACGACGTGACGGAGGAATGCGGCCGATGGACGAGAAGGACTTTCTGGCGGATCGCTTCGAGGCCCACCGCGGGCACCTGCGGGCGGTGGCCTACCGGATGCTGGGCTCGCTGAGCGAGGCCGACGATGCGGTCCAGGAGGCCTGGCTGCGGCTCAGCCGCTCCGACTCCGCGGAGATCGAGAACCTCGGCGGCTGGCTGACGACGGTCGTCGGCCGGGTGTGCCTGAACATGCTCCGCGCGCGGACGGCGCGCCGCGAGGAGCCGCTGGACGTGCACGTGCCTGATCCGATCATCAGCGGACCGGACGCCATCACCCCGGAGCACGAGGCGCTGCTGGCCGACTCCGTCGGTCTCGCGCTGCTGGTGGTCCTCGAGACGCTCACGCCCGCCGAACGGCTCGCCTTCGTGCTGCACGACCTGTTCGCGGTGCCGTTCGACGAGATCGCGCCCATCGTCGGGCGCACCTCCACGGCGACCCGCAAGCTCGCCAGCCGGGCCCGCGGCCGGGTGCAGGGCGCGGCCCCGGCCCCCGACGCGGACCTGGCCCAGCAGCGCGAGGTCGTCGACGCCTTCCTCGCGGCCGCGCGTGCCGGGGACTTCGATGCGCTGCTCGCTGTCCTCGACCCAGATGTCGTGGTGCGCACCGACGGGGGCTCGCTGCGCCCGAGCGTCATGCGGCGCGGCGCGAAGGAGGTGGCCGGAGGCGCGGTCGTCTTCGCGCAGCTCGCCGAGGCGACCCGGCCCGCGCTCGTCAACGGCGCACCCGGAGCGGTGGCGATCTCCGACGGCCGGCCGATCTCGCTCGCGGCGTTCACGGTCGCCCGCGGCAAGGTCGTAGAGCTCAACATCCTCGCCGACCCGGATCGCCTCCGCCGCCTCGACCTCGCGTTCCTCGACGATTGACCGGGAACGGGCCTCGGGGTCAGTGCGCGAACGCCGTGCCGGCGGCCGGGGCCCGGTCGACCTCCGGCCGGTACACCATCAGCACCGACGCCGCGCCGATCCACAGCGCGAACACGATCCCGGTCACCAGCCCGGCGACCGAGACGAAAACGCTGGGCATGTAGAAGGAGGTGACGCCGGCGATCAGCCCGATCAGGCCCACGCCGAAGCCGAACCAGCCCAGCCACGGCGCCAGCAGCTCGCCGCGCACCACGGCCGCCCCGGCGGCGGCCGCGAACAGGGCGACCAGCAGGCCGAGCCCGCCGAGGGACAACCGGTGCAGTTCGGCGAGCACGAACACCATCGCCTGGCTCGCGGTCTCCACATTGCGGCTCAGCGAAACCAGCGCGGTGACCGGCAGCATGCTCAGCATCGCCATCGTCGCGAGGCTGACTCCGGCGCCGAACACCACCGGCGAGAACGCCTCCGCACCACCTTCAGCGCGCTGCAACAGGTGGCGCAGGTGTCCCACGAACCACAGGAAGACCACCGCGGCCACCGTCGCCAGCAGGGCGGCCAGCAGCACGGTCGGGCGGTTCTCGGTCACGTAGAAGAAGGTGCGCACCGGCTCGTCGCTGGGCGGCGACAAGGGGTTGAGCAGCAGGCTGACCAGTAACAACACGGCGGCGGCCAGGCCGCTGGCCGCGCCCGCCCGCTCCCATGAGCGCTCGTTCATCACAGCCCCCTCCGCAGTAGCGGCACCGGCAGCACCGGTCGACACGCACCGGGTACCCAGAGTCGGGCCGGATCGAGCAGCCGGGATCCGCTCCATTGTGGACGCGGCCGCCGGGGTCAGCCGAGGCCGAAACGGCGCGCCCAGGCTGCGACGTCGGTGGTCGTGGCGTTCCCGCCGCACAGCACCAGGCCGAGCCTGGCACCGGGGCCGACCCGGTCGAGCACCTGGCGCGCGGCCGGGAGGAGGCATCCCGCGGCGGGCTCGGCCCAGACCTTCGCGTGGTCGGCCAGGTCCAGGACTCCCCGCACCGCCTCGGCGTCGGGCACCACGAGGACTTCGGTGACCAATGTGGACACGTGATCGTAGGTCAGCTGGGAGACCGCGGGGGCGCTGAGCGTGGACACGATCGAAGACAGCTCGACGGGCACCGGCCCGCCTGCCGCCAGCGCCTCGGACATGGCCTGCGCTCCCCCGGTCTCCACTCCCCAGATCCGCACATCGGGGCGTCGCGCGCGCATCGCCGCGGCCACGCCGGCGATCAGCCCGCCGCCACCGATGCTGACCAGCACGTCGGTGAGTTCGTCGGCGTCGTCGGCGAACTCCAGGCCGACCGTGCCCTGACCTGCGATGACGGCGGGGTCGTCGAACGGGTGGACCAGGGTGAGCCCGCTCTCCCGCAGCTCGGCGGTCAGCGCGAACGCGCCGGCCATGTCGTCGGTGACGCGAACGACGGCCCCGGCCGCCTCCGCGATCTCGACGGCACGAGCGGGCGCCGAGCTCGGCATGACGACGGTCGCCTTGACGTCCAGCGCGCCGGCCATGACGGCGAGGGCGATCCCGTGGTTGCCGCCGCTCACCGCGACAACACCGGCGGCCCGCTCCGCCTCGCTCAGCGACAGCAGTTTCGCCGTCGCCCCGCGCACCTTGAAGGATCCGGTGCGCTGCAACAACTCCAGCTTCGCGGTGACCGGCGCCCCGAGCAGCTCGGTGAGCCCCGGGCTGGGCACCGTCGGCGTTCGCACGACGTGCCCGGCGATGCTGTCGGCCGCGGCCTCGACGTCTTCGATGCTGATCAAGCCGCTCGGCTCCGTAGCAGTCACATCTGCACGTTAACCGACGTCCCAACGGTGCCGGTTCGGGCGGTGCGGGAAAATCGCTCGTTCCCCGACGCGTTGGTGATTTACGGTCGCGCACATGGAATCCGACCCCAGGCGCGTGGTGGAGAAGGGATACGACCGCATCGCGCGCCGCTACGCGGAGTGGATCGACAGGATCCACGGCGATCCGCGGCTGCGCTTCCTCGCCGAACTCACCGACCGGCTGCCCCCGAGGGCCTCCGTTGTGGACCTCGGCTGCGGTTCGGGCAAGCCGTGCACGGCGATTCTGGCCGAGCACCACGACGTCCTGGGCGTGGACGTCTCCGCAGCGCAGCTCGAGTTGGCGCGGCAGAACGTGCCTCGCGCACGGTTCATGCGCGAGGACGTGACGAGCCTCCGCCTCGATCCCAGGAGCGTGGGCGCGGTCACCGCTTTCTACTCCATCACGCATCTGCCCCGCGATGAGCACGCCGCGATCTTCGCCCGCATCGCGCGGTGGCTTCGGCCGGGCGGCCACTTCCTCGCGACGCTGGGCTGCGGCGAGACGGACGGCACCGTCGATGACTGGCTCGGCGTGCCGATGTTCTTCAGCAGCTTCGACGCGCAGCGGAACCGCGAGCTGCTCGACGGGGCCGGTTTCGCCCTGCTGATCGACGAGATCGTCACCATGCGGGAGCCCGAAGGCCTGGCCACCTTCCAGTGGGTGCTGGCCCGGGCGGAACCGGAGCCCGAAAATGACTATCACAAGTGTGATAATTTTGCTCCGTGACAGCCCGTGATGCCGCGACCGCGGCCGCCAAGAACCGCATCGTCGACGCCGTCTTCCGGCTCGTCGCGCGCGGCGGGGTCGGCGCTGCCTCGCTGCGGAAGGTCGCCGACGAGTCGGGCATCAACATCGGTTCCGTGCGGCACCACTTCGGCAGCCACGAGGGGCTGATGGTCGCCGCGGCCGAAGAGGTGGGCGCCCGCATGGCGCGGCGGCTCGAACAGGCGATGCCGGCGACGGGTTCCCCGCTCGGCGTGCCGGGCCGCCGCGCGCTGGTCGAGGCGGTGTGCCACGCCGTGCTGCCCGTCGCGGACGACGACCGGGCCGAGCTGATCGTGCTGGCCGAGCTGATCACCGCCGCGCGGCTGCGGCCGGAGTTCCGGCCGCTGGCGACCCGGATGGGCACCGATCTTCGGGCCGTCTTCCGGGAAGCGCTGCAGGCGGCGGGCGTCCGCGACGCCGAGCTGGAGGCGGAGCGCCTGACCGCGGTCGTCGGGGGCTTGACCTTCGAGCTGGTCTACCCGCACGGGTCGGCCGATGCCTCGCTCGTCGCCGAGGTGCTGCGCCGCCACGTCGCGGACCTGATCCCGGCGTAGCCCTCGCCGAATCCGGTGGCGCGGCGACGAAAACTTCTGAGCACTGTGAGGAGCCAACAACCGTGGGGCATGTCGAGTTGCAGAAAGCGCACTACGTCCTGCCGGACGGCCGGGTGCTGCTCGATGACGTGTCGTTCCGGGTGGGAGACGGGGTCAAGGCCGCGCTGGTGGGCCCGAACGGCGCCGGGAAGACGACGTTGCTCCGGTTGATCGCGGGCGATCTCGCGCCGCACGAGGGCAGCGTGACCCGTTCCGGCGGGCTCGGGGTGATGCGCCAGTTCATCGGCCACACCCGCGACGACTCGACGGTGCGGGACCTGTTGATCTCGCTGGCGCCGCCCCGGCTGCGCGCCGCGGCGAAAGCGCTCGACCTGGCCGAGGAGCGGCTGATCGAGCACGACGACGATGCCGCGCAGATCGCGTACGCCGAAGCGATTTCCGAGTACACCGATGCCGGCGGGTACGACGCCGAGGTGCACTGGGACCGGTGCTGCACGGCCGCGATCGGCCAGCCGTTCGACCGGATCCGGTACCGGGAGCTGCGCAAGCTCTCGGGCGGCCAGCAGAAGCGGCTCGCCCTCGAATCGCTGCTGCGCGGGCCGGACGAGGTGCTGCTGCTCGACGAGCCGGACAACTACCTCGACGTGCCCGGCAAGCAGTGGCTGGAAGAGCAGATCCGGGAGACGCCGAAGTCCGTCCTGTTCGTCACGCACGACCGCGAGCTGCTGCACCGCACCGCCAACCGCATCGTGACGGTGGAGCTCGGCGCGGCGGGCAACCGCATCTGGGTGCACGGCGGCGGGTTCGCCGGCTACGACGAGGCCCGTGAGGAGCGGATGTCCCGGCTGGACGAGCTCCGCCGCAGGTGGGACGAGGACCGGGCCAAGCTCGTGCGGCTGGTGAACGACCTGAAGCAGAAGGCCAGCTACAACGACGGCATGGCGACGCGCTACCAGGCGGCGCAGACGCGGCTGCGCAAGTTCGAGGAGGCCGGGCCGCCGGAGGCGGTTCCGCGCGAGCAGCGGGTGCAGGTCCGCCTGCCCGGCGGGCGCACCGGCAAACGCGCGGTCATCTGCGAGGACCTCGCCCTGGACGGGCTCACCAAGCCGTTCAACGCGGAGTTCCGCTACGGCGAGCGGATCGCGGTGCTGGGCGCGAACGGGAGCGGCAAGTCGCACTTCCTGCGGCTGCTCGCCCGGGGCGGCAGCGACGACCACGTGTCCGACCTGGACCAGGAGGCGCTGACCCCGGTCCGGCACACCGGCCTCGCGCGCCTGGGCGCGCGGGTGGTGCCGGGGATGTTCGCGCAGACGCACGAGCATCCCGAGTTCGCCGGGCGGACGCTGCTGGAGTTGCTCATGGGCGGCGGCAAGCGCCGGTCGGGCATGACGCGCGAGGAAGCCAGCCGCGCGTTGGCGCGCTACGACATCGTGCAGGCGGCGCAGCGGCCGTTCGACACGCTCTCCGGTGGGCAGCAGGCGAGGTTCCAGATCCTGCTGCTGGAGCTGGAAGGCGCCAACCTGCTGCTGCTCGACGAGCCCACGGACAACCTGGACCTGGTCTCGGCGGACGCGCTGCAGTCCGGTTTGGACGACTTCGAGGGCACCGTCGTCGCGGTCACCCACGACCGCTGGTTCGCCAGGTCCTTCGACCGGTTCCTGGTGTTCCGGTCCGACGGGCAGGTCCGCGAGTCACCGCACCCGGTCTGGAACGAGTCCCGCTAGGGGCGGCCGTCCGGTGGGAGTTCCGGGTGCCGCCGAGTTGCATCGGGAACGCGGCGGCGCACCCTGGAACTGTCCGGACGCAGCGCGGCAGACCAGATCGGGGAAGGTGATCGGACATGGCGAACGAACTGCGCGGCCGCCGGGTGGCGATCCTCGCCGCGGACGGTGTCGAGCAGGTCGAGCTCGAACAGCCGCGCCAGGCCGTGGAACAGGCCGGGGCCGAGGCGGAGCTGGTCTCGGTGCACTCCGGTGAGATCCAGGCGATGAACCACGACATCAACCCGGGCGACCGGTTCACCGTGGACCGCGAGATCTCCGATGCGTCGGCCGACGACTACGACGCGTTGATCCTGCCCGGCGGCACGATCAACCCGGACAACCTCCGGCGCGACGCGCGTGCGGTGGAGTTCGTCCGGAGCTTCGTGGACTCGGGCAAGCCGGTCGGGGCGATCTGCCACGGGCCCTGGACGCTCGTGGAGGCGGACGTGGTGCGGGACCGCAAGCTGACCTCGTTCCACAGCATCCGCACCGACATCCGCAACGCCGGCGGCGAGGTCGTCGACGAGGAAGTGGTGGTCGACCGCGGGCTCGTCACCAGTCGCAGCCCCCGCGATCTGCCCGCTTTCAACGCCAAGATCGTCGAGACGTTCGCCTCGGGCTAGCCGGGCGCTCCGGGGTGCGGTGGCACCCCGGAGCTCCGGCCCGCGGATCAGTCGTACACGATCACGCCGCGGATGTTCTTGCCGTCGCGCAGGTCCTGGTAGCCCTGGTTGACCTCCTCCAGGCTGTAGCGCGTCGTCACCAGCTCGTCGAGCTTGAGCTTGCCCGCGTCGTAGAGGCGCAGCAGCCGCACGATGTCGTACTGCGGGTTGGACGAGCCGAACAGCGTGCCCTTGATGGTCTTCTCGTTGAGCGTCAGGTCCGCGCCGGAGACGTGCACGGTGAGCTTCGCCGGATCGGCGAGCCCGGTGATCACCACGGTGCCGCCCTTGCCGATCGCCGCGGTCGCCTTGGACACCACGGTCTCGTCGACCGTCCCGACCAGGATCAGCGCGGCGTCCGCGCCCTGGCCCCAGGTCAGCTCGGTGACCTTCGCCTGGGCCTCGTCGGCGTCGGCGAAGGCGTGCGTGGCACCGAACTTCAGCGCCGTTTCCCGCTTGAACTCGAGCGGATCGACGACGACCACGTACTTGGCACCCGCCTGCAGCGCGCCCTGCACGGCGTTGATGCCGAGGCCGCCGATGCCGTAGATGATCACGGTGTCACCGGCCCGGACGTTGCCGGCGTTGACCGCCGTGCCCCACCCGCTGGGCACCCCGCAGCCGACGACGACCGCGGTCTCCAGGGGCAGCCAGTCGTCGACCTTGACCACCGAGTGCTGCGAGATCGTCGCCCGCTCGGAGAAGGTGCCCAGCATGCACATGGCGCCGATGTCTTCGCCCTCGCCGTGGAACCGGAAGGTCCCGTCGGGCATGGAGCCGGCCAGGATGGTGGCGCCCATGTCGCACAGGTTCTGCCTGCCGGTCGAGCAGTAGCGGCAGGTCCCGCAGTTGGGGATGAAGCTGCACACCACGTGGTCGCCGGGCTTGACCTTGGTGACGCCGGGCCCGACCTCCTCGATGATCCCGGCGCCCTCGTGCCCGCCGACGATCGGGAAGCGCGGCGGCAGGTCGCCGTCGGTGAGGTGCAGGTCCGAGTGGCACAGCCCGGCCGCGGTGTACTTGATCAGGACTTCTCCCGGGCCCGGGCCGTCCAGGTCGAGTTCGACGATCTCGAACGGCTTGCCCACTTCGCGCAGAACTGCTGCCTTGGTCTTCACGTGCGACTACCTCCGAATCACAGGGCGACGTTGACTGCCTTGGTCTGGGTGTAGAGATCGATCGCGTCCGCCCCCAGCTCCCGTCCCCAGCCCGACTGCTTGTAACCGCCGAAGGGAAGCGCGGTGTCGAAGCCGTTGTACTGGTTGATCCACACCGAACCGGCCTTGAGCTGCTTGGCGACCCGGTGCGCCTTGGAGATGTCGCGGGTCCACACGCCCGCGGCGAGCCCGTACACGCTGTCGTTGGCGACCGGCGCCACGCCCTGCTCGGCGCTGAACGGCAGCGCGGCCACCACGGGGCCGAAGATCTCCTCGCGCACCACGCTGAACTCCGGCTGCACGTCCACCAGCACGGTCGGCTCCACGAAGAATCCGCTGTCGCCCCAACGCTTCCCGCCGGTCAGCGCCCGCGCGCCGTCCGACAGGCCCGCCGCGACGTAGCCGGTGACGCGGTCGAACTGCTCCTGGGAGACCAGCGGGCCGAGCTGAGTGGCGGGGTCCAGGCCCGGTCCGATCTTGACCTGGCTCGCGGCCTCGGCGACCGCGGCGGTGAACTCGTCGAAGATGGCGTCCTCGACGAACAGCCGGGTGCCCGCGACGCAGCACTGCCCGTGGTTGAACAGCCAGGCGTTCAGCGAGCCGGGCACCGCCGTCTCGAAGTCGGCGTCGGCGAACACCACGTTCGGGCTCTTGCCGCCGAGTTCCAGCGACACCTTCTTGAGGTTGCCCTGCGCCGCGGCGACGATCTTCTTGCCCACCTCGGTGGATCCGGTGAACGCGACCTTGTCCACGTCGTCGTGCGCGGCGATCGCCGCACCGGCGTCGCCATAGCCGGTGATGATGTTGACCACGCCGGGCGGGAAGCCGGCTTCCTGGAAGACCTCGCCGAGCAGCAACGCGGTCAGCGGCGTCTGCTCAGCGGGCTTGAGCACCACGGTGTTGCCGGCTGCGAGCGCGGGCGCCAGCTTCCAGGACGCCATCAGCAGCGGGAAGTTCCACGGGATGATCTGGCCGCAGACGCCGACCGGCTCGCGCAGCGTGTAGGCGTGGAACTCGCCGCCTGGCACGAACGGCATCGACACGTTCACCGTGCTGCCGTGGATCTTCGTCGCCCACCCGGCGTAGTAGCGGAACACGTCGGCCGCCCAGCCGGTGTCCACCGCCTGCGCGATCGCCGCGGACTTGCCGTTGTCGAGCGCTTCGAGCTGACCGAATTCCGCCGCCCGCTCGCTGAGGAGGTCGCCGACGCGCCAGATCAGCCGCTCGCGCTCGTTGGGCTTCATGCGCGCCCACGGGCCGTCCTCGAACGCGCGACGCGCGGCGGCGACCGCCCGGTCCACGTCTTCGGCCTGCCCGTGCGCCACCTCGGTCAGCCGCTCGCCGGTCGCCGGGTCGTGCGTGGCGAAGGTGCGCCCCGACGCAGCGTCCACCCATTCGCCGCCGATCAGCAGCTTCTTCGGGCCGGACAGGAAATCCCGGACCGTCCTCAGCACCGGGAACTCATCCACCGCAGTCACCTGGCCTCCTCACGTCGTTGTGACGGGGACCATGTTCGCGGCCGCGCGCGGGCGGTAACTGTTCAAGAACTGAACACCTCAACGGGACACCCCGAGCGCACGCATCCTGCTGTACAGCGTGGTGCGGCTGATGCCCAGGCGCTGCGCCGCCTGCACCTTGTTGCCGCCGGTGTCGCGCAAGGCCTCGGTGATGGCTTCGCGTTCGGCCCGCTCCCGCCTGCTCAGCCGGGCGGTGCGGCCGGCGTCGCGGTAGCCGGCCGGGAGATCCGCGACGGTGATGTCACCGGCCGTGCGCCGCTCGGTGATGCCGCGGAGCACCCCGGCCAGTTCGCGGAGGTTCCCGGGCCACTGCTGGGCGATCAGCGCCTCGAATGCGCTCGGCGCGATGCGCAGGTCGGCCCGGAGCTCGGCGAGCATGGTGCGCGCGATCACCGCGAACTCGTCGGTCCGGTTGCGCAGCGGCGGCAATTCCACGCGGGCCGGGCAGGTCGCCGCGAGGCTCAGCACCCGCGGCGGCAGCCCGGATCGCGGCGCCGAGGTGAGCACGAGGCGCACGCCCGGATCGTCCGCGAGCATCCGCGCCAGCCCGGCGCACAGCGCGTCGGACAGCAGCTCGATTCCTTCGACGACGAGGACTTCCGCGCCCGGGTTCGGCGAGTAGAGCCGCTTGGCCCACTCCTGCTCGCCGACGACGACCACGTCCGCGGCGTCGAGCACCTGCACGGTTCGCGGGCCGGCGATGGCGCGTGCCGCGGAGGTGCGCCCGGAGCCGGGTTCTCCGGCGATGAGCACCGGCCCCGCTCCCCTGCTCAGCTCGGCCAGCTGCTGGTCCAGTCCGGTTCGCCGGTTCTCGGCCACCCGGCCGCGCGGCACCGGGACCCGCGTGCGGGCGCGGGGCGTCAGCTCGACCAGGTAGCCGTCGGCGGTGCCGGTGACCTTCTCTGCCCGCAGGTGCACGGCCGCCCCCGAGCCCAGCACCAGGTCGCGGGAGGCGGATCCGGTCACGCCGGAAACGAGGTCGCGCAGCACGGCGTGGTCCGGGGGTTCCAGCAGGTCGAGCGCGGCCCGGTTGGTCAGGACGAGCTCGCCGCCGATCGCCACCACGGCCCGGCACGGGCTGCGGGAGGCGTGCTGGAACGCCCGCAGCAGGCGCTTCTCCGATAGCCGCGCGCCTTCCCACAGCCGCTGCTCGATGTCTTCGACGGCGCGCTGAAGCAGCGGCGCGAACAGCGGATTGGCCTCGCGGGCCAGGCCGGTGATGTCCAGGACGCCTTCGATCCGGCGGGTCACGGGATGGCGGATCGGGTGTCCGTAGCAGCTGAACGACTTGAGCGCCTCGACGAAGTGCTCCGCGCCGTGCACCGCGACCCCGCGCATGACCTCGAACGGCGTGCCGAGCGCGTTGGTGCCCGCGTGTTCCTCGGTGAACTGCGCGCCGGGCACGGCGCTGATCCGGTTCAGCGCGAGCTCGGTGCGCAGGTCGGTGAACCGGCGGTCCACGATCCGGCAGGAGCTGTCGGCGAGCGCGATGCAGAAGGTGGTGTCCACCAGGCGCGTGGCGAGTTCGTCCAGCACCGGTCCGGCGGCGCGCATGAGCCGGCTGGCGGTGTCGAACTCGGCGATGTGCAACCGGTCCAGCGCCGACTCCGGGCGGAGCCCGCTCATGCTGGTGCGCCGCCAGGACGAGGCGATCTCGGGACGCATTACCTGGTTCCCGCTCGGATTCACCGCGTCCTCCCGGCCCCGCCCGGTCATGCGTCCGGCGCTCGCGTTAACGAAAGTTAACGCAGGATTATCTGTGACCGCCGCCACCGAAGCAAGCAGCCGTGCGAGTGCAATGCCGCCGAACGCACGCACCGCCAGTAGTACGAGGTGGTCAACGGGCCGCCGGGCGGCGGAACAACGCGGCCAGCAGGAAGGGAACGCCGTAGTGCGGCGCGTCCGCCGGCTGCCCCACCATGGGCCGCAGCTCGATCTCGGTGTAGTCCGAGAAGATCCAGCGCAGCGAGTCCGGGTCGAAGGCCAGCCCGCCGCCCAGGTCGCCCTGGCGGTAGAACTCCTCGTCGGAGAGCTCCGATCCCATCTCGCCGGCGGCGAAGCAGGTCAGGCCGAAGTGACCGCCGGGGACCAGCACCCGGTCCAGCAGGTCCAGGTAGCTCACCCGGCGGTGCGGCGGCAGGTGGTGCAGGCAGCCGGAGTCGTAGACCAGGTCGTACCGGTCCAGCCGCAGGTCCGGGGAGAACATGTCGGCGCAGTGGAAGCGGACCTCGACGCCGGCCTCGCGGGCGCGCTCCTCACCCCATGACACGGCTTCCGGCGAGAGATCGACGGCGTCGACCTCGAAGCCCAGCGACGCGAGGTGCACCGCGTTGCGCCCCGGACCGCAACCCAGATCGAGCGCACGCCCGGGAGCGAGCACGCCGCGGTCCAGGCAGGACACCAGGTTCTCGTCCGGTTTGGCGGCGAAGAAGGGAATCGGCTTGGCGCGGTCCGAGTAGAACCGGTCCCACCAGTCCGGGGTGTGGCGGGCATCCGCCGCGAGCATCCGGTCGAGCATGCGCATTACGTCGTCCATCGTCCGGACGTCCCTCTCCACCAACGACCTCCCCGATCGCGAAAGCGGTAAACCGGATCGATTTTACCTGCTCCACAAAGAGATTCGGGGGTTTCGAACCGCCGGTGGGCGGTCGTGCCGCCCACCGGCGGTGCGCCTACTCGGTCGCGTCGGCGGCTGCCCTGATCGCCTCCCGGATTCGCTGGTAGGTGCCGCACCGGCAGACGTTGCGGATCTTGTCGAGGTCCTCGTCGCCGATCTCGCGGCCCTCCGCTCGGACCTTGCGGACCGTCGCGACCGCCGTCATGATCTGGCCCGGCTGGCAGTAGCCGCACTGCGGGACGTCCCGGTCCAGCCAGGCCTGCTGCATCGGGTGCAGGTCCTTGCCGACGGTCGCCGGCAAGCCCTCGATCGTGGTGATCTCGTCGTCGGGCCCGACCTCGGAGACCGGGACGGAGCACGGGTTGAAGGCCTTGCCGTTGATGTGGCAGGTGCAGGCCTGGCAGACCCCGAGCCCGCAGCCGTACTTCGGTCCGCGCACGCCGAGGACGTCGCGCAGCACCCACAGCAGCCGCACCTCGCCGGGGACGTCCACGGTGACCTGTTCGCCGTTGAGCTTGAAAGTGTGCTTTGGCATGAGGACTCCTCAGAACGCCTTGTCCAGTCCGTCGGTGGGCGATTGCGGGATGGACGGTTCGCGCGGCAGCGGCTCGAAGCGCAGCGGGTCGTGGTGGTTGATCGGGAAGGTGGTGGGCATCGTGCCGGTCGCCCTGGCGTACGCGCAGGCCACCGCGGCCATCGTGGGCGCGACCGCCAGTTCGCCCGCGCCGCCGGGATCGTCGCCGGAATCGGGCATGATGATGATCTCGACCTCCGGCGGGACGTTCCACTGCCGCGTGTAGAAACCGTTGTCCCAGCTGCCTTCCAGCGGCAGGCCGCCCTCGATGTGCAGGCCGAAGGTCAGGGCGGTGGCGATGCCGTCGTTGATCCCGCCGAGCATCTGCGCTTCGAGGCCGCGCGGGTTGATGCACAGGCCCGGGTCCACCACGAACGTCACCCGGGTGACGCGCGGCCCGGTCACGCCCTCGTGCACCGGCGCCTCCCGGCCGACCGTTTCCGGCCGCGCGTCGATCTCGACCAGCGCGCCGGCGACCGCCTTGTACTCGTGCGCGAGCGCCACGCCCTGCGCCACGCCGGCGGGCAGGGACCGGCCCCACCTCCCCTTCTCCGCCAGGACGTCCAGCACCTTCCGGTAGCGCTCCTCCCTGGCGAATTGCCGGCGGAACGCCAACGGGTCCTTGCCCATCTCGGCGGCCAGCCGGTCGACGACGAGTTCCTGCGCGCACCGCACGTTGGGCGAGTAGACGTTGCGCATGCTGCCGGTGTGGAACTCCAGCGGAACCTCGTTGAGCAGCTGCGTGGTGACCCCGAAGGCGTATGGGCTGTGCTGGGACAGCAGGAAGATCGTCTGCGCGACCGAGTAGTTGCCGAGTTCCGGTTCCGTGACGGTGCCGGTGATGAGCTCGCCGAAACCGTGCCCGAAATCGGTTTTCACGCTGGTGTGGTACTGCTCGAAGGTCAGTACCTCGCCGGCGGCGCAGGTCGCCCTGATCCGGGAGAAGCACATCGGGTGCGCCCGGCCGTGCCGGAAGTCGTCGGTGCGGTGCCACATCAGCCGGACCGGCTTGCCGAACGCCCGGGACGCCTCGGCGGCCTCCATCGCCGCGTCGTGGAAGAGGTGGCGGCCGAAGGACCCGCCGCCTTCCACCACGTGCACGGTGACCGCGGTTTCCGGCAGCCCGAGGCGCTGGGCGATCTGCTGCTTGGCGATGATCGGGACCTTGAGGCTGGACCAGATCTCCGCCCGGTCCTTGCGCACGTCGGCGACCGCGCAGTTGGTCTCCAGCGGCGTGTTGCTGGCGAAGGCGAAGGTGAATTCGGCGTCGACCGCGGTCGTCAGCGGCAGCGCCGGCTTGACCGGCGGCGTCGCGGCCTTGAGCTTGCGCAGCAACGTCTCGTCGGATTCACCGTCCACAGTGCCCGGTGCCCAGGTCACGTCGAGGGCGCGGACGGCGTCGATGCACTGGCCGAAGGTCTCGCCGCGCACCGCGACGCCGGTGGAGATGATCGCGACGTCGGTGATGCCCGGCATGGTCAGCACCTGGTCGGCGTTGCGGATCGAGCGCGCCGTGCCGTTGATCGTCGGCGCCCGGCGGACCATGGTGGGCTTGGCGCCCGGCACGTCGAGGTCCATCGCGAACTGCTTGCGGCCGGTGACGGCGGCGAGCGCGTCGATGCGGTTCTGCGGCCTGCCGATGATCGTGAACTCGGAGGCGGGCTTGAGCTGCGGGGTGAACTCCCGGGTCGTCGGGCTGGCCGCGGTCTTCGCCAGCGAGCCGTAGGTCGCCCGCTTCCCGGACCCGTGCGTGATGACGCCGTCGGCGAGGCCGAGTTCGGTGACCGGGACGTGCCACTGCTGCGCGGCGGTGAGCTTCATCCGCTCGCGCGCGACGGCCGCCGCGAGGCGCACCGGGGTGTAGATCGCGTGGATGGTGTTGGATCCGCCGGTGAGCTGGTTGAACACCAGCTCGGTGCGCGCGTCGGCGAGCGTGATGCGGACCTTCTCCAGCGGTAGCGACATCTCCTCGGCGATGAGCATCGCGACCGCGGTCGTGATGCCCTGCCCGACTTCGGCGCGGTGCAGCGCGAAGGACACCGTGCCGTCGGGGTTCACCGCCACCGTGATCAGGTTCGAGGTGGGCAGGGCGGCGTGGGTCAGCGCGTCGGACAGGTCGTAGGCGTCGGTGAGTCCCGGGCTGGGCACGGCCGCCTCGGCGGCCGGCGGGCCCGCCAGCCTGGCCGCGGCGACCAGCGTGGGTGCGGCCAGCAGGTAGCCGAGGAAGCGCCGGCGCCCGGTGAGCCCGGGGCCGGGTTCGTCCGGTGGCCGCGTGGTGGCGCGGGGTGCGCGGTGCGAAGTCATCGTCGTCCTCTCGACACCGGGTGTGGCGACGATCACCTTAGGTTCGGCGGGCCCGCGCAACTGTTCAGAAACTGAACACCGGCCGCACCGCACGAGCCGCCCGGGACCGGCGGTTCTCGCTGGTCCCGGGCGGCGCCGGCAGTCAGAGGACGACGACTTGGCGGATGGCGGTGCCGTCGGCCAGGCGGTCGAACCCCTCGTTGATCTCGTCGAGGGTGAGGCGGTGGGACAGCAGCGCGTCGACGGGGAGCGCGCCCGACCGGTACAGCTCGATGAAGCGCGGCACGTCCCGCCTCGGCACGCACGAACCGAGGTAGCTGCCCCGCAGCGTCTTCTCCTCCGCGACCAGGCTCAGCGCGGGCAGGGAGAGCTGCGCCTCGGGATCCGGGAGGCCGACGGTGACCGTGGTGCCGCCGCTGCGGGTCGCGTCGTAGGCCTGCCGCAGGACGGGCGCGACGCCGGTCGTGTCGATCACCTTCTCGGCGCCACCGCCGGTGATCTCGCGGATCCGCTCGACGGCCTCCGGGCCGCCCGCCACGGTGTGGGTCGCACCGAGCCGGGCGGCCAGCTCCCGCTTGTGCTCGACGACGTCGACGGCGACCAATGTGGACGCTCCGGACGCCTTCGCCATCAGCAGCGCCGCGAGGCCGACGCCGCCGAGGCCGAACACCGCGACGCTCTCCCCCGCCTGGATCTGCGCCGAGTGCAGGGCCGCGCCCGCACCGGTCAGGACGGCGCAGCCGAACAGGGCGGCGATCTCGAAGGGCAGGTCGGCGTCGACCTTCACCGCCGAGCGCGCCGACACGACGATGTGCTCGGCGAACGCCGACACGCCCAGGTGGTGGTACGGCCGCGAGCCGTCGTCGGCCCGCCACCGCATGCCGCCGCCGAGCAGGGCGCCCTGCCCGTTCGCCGCGGCGCCCGGACCGCACAGGGCCGGGCGGCCGGCCACGCAGCGCTCGCAGTCGCCGCAGGACGGCACGAAGGCGAGCACCACGTGATCGCCGGGCTCGAAACCGGTGCCCGCGCCGGCCTCGACGACCTCGCCTGCCGCCTCGTGCCCGAGCGCCATCGGCAGCGGCCTGCGCCGCGAGCCGTTGATCACCGACAGGTCGGAGTGGCACAGCCCGGCGGCCCGGACCCGCACCAGCAGTTCCCCGGGCCCCGGCGGGTCGAGCTCCAGCGTCGTGACGTCGATGGGCCGCGACGCCGCGTAGGGCGCTTCGCGGCCGGACTCCCGCAGGACTGCCGCGCGGACCCGCATCACGCACCCGCCCCGGCGACCGGCACGCAGCGGGTGACCACGCGCTCGGCCAGCAGCGGCACGACCTGGCCGAGCACGATCCGCTTGAAGTGCTCGGATTCACAGTGCGCGGCGAAGTCCGCCTCGGTGTCGTACTCCTCGACGATGGCGACGACGTCGTCGTCGGTGCCGGCGTGCAGGCCGTAGCGGCGGCAGCCCGGCTCGGCCAGCGACGCCGCCGCCATCGGCGCCAGCAGGTCCAGCACCTCGTCCCGCTTGCCGGGGTTGGTGACGTACCGTGCGATCACGACGAAACTCATGGCTCTCCGTTGTTGAAAGTGTTGTGCGCGGGTCATTTCCCGGCCCGCAGCCGATCGCGGGTCAGCGACCAGAGCCCGGGGTCCGAGGTGGCCGCCGCGACCGCGCCCATCGCCAGCGAGTGCGCCACCCCGTCCACATCGGTGACGAAGCCCGCCGCGACGAACGGCGACAGCACGCGGCGGGCCTCCTCGGGCATCCACGGGATGATCGGGGCGGGCATCACCTCGACCAGGTCCGGGTTGCTCCGGCCGACGCCTTCCAGGCTCCGGTTCAGGTTCGACCGGTCGGTGACGAAGACCTTCTGCATCGTCAGCATGTCCAGCGCCCCGGCGCGGTCGATCAGCGCGGCCCGCGTGCTGACCACGCCCTGCGCGCCGATCTCGGTCAGGAAGTCGATCGCGCCGCGGTCCTGGGCGAGGCCGGGGCAGGCGTCGATGTTGACGAACACGGTCTTCTTCAGGTGCACCAGCACCCGGACGACCTTCGGCAGCTCGCCCACCGGGATCGACGCCAGGACGCCGACCGCGGTCGGTGCGGCGGCGAAGTCCTTGACCCGCGCCGCACCGACCACCGAGGCGCACACCGGGACGTCCGCGAAAGCCGCCTCGATCAGCGGGTTCAGCGGTCGGCGCGGACGCGTGGAAGGTTCACTCATGCCCGTTACTCTTACCCGCCCGGTGGTTCAGTCGAGCGGCCCGGTGCCGAACGACGTGGGCAGGCCCAGCTTGCCCGGGTTGAGCACGCCGCGCGGGTCGAGCGCGTTCTTGACCGCCTCGAACGCCGGGAACCCGGAGCCGAGCGCGTCGGCCAGGTACGGGCCGCGCAGCAACCCGGACCCGTGGTGGTGGCTCAGCGCCGCGCCGTGCCGGATGAGCACCGCGTTGGCCGCGTCCCACGCCGCGCGGTACCACTGCCGCCGCTGCTCCGGCTCGACCTCGCCGCGCAGCGAGAAGTACAGGCAGGCGCCGTCGGTGTAGGCGTGCGACTGGTGCGCCGAGGACGCCAGCGTGCCGGGCACCGCGCAGATCGCGGCCACCACCTCGTCGTAGATGGCGGGCAGCTTCGCCCACGGCCCGGCCATCTCCAGGGTGTCGGCGACGAACCCGGGGCCGGGGGTGAAGCCGTCCGCGGACTTGCCGACCAGCATCCGCTCGTCCAGCCAGCGCTCGAACACCGCCTGGCCGTCGAGCTCGATCCCCTGCTCCGCGCACACCTCGGCGCTGACCGCGATGCTCGCGTCCACGATCACCGGGTCGCCTTCGTCGGCGATCAGCAGCAGGTTCGTGTCGGGGTGCCCGAAGTGGGTGCCGCTCTCCAGCTTGTCGTAGAGGCGCATCGCGGCTGGGGTCGCGCCGCGCTGCATGATCAGCCGGCAGGCCTCCAGCCCCTCGGCGAAGGTGTCGAAGCCGTAGGCGATGGCCTTGGCGTACTCGGGCAGCGGGTGGGTGCGCAGCCGGACCGAGGTGATGATGCCCAGGGTGCCTTCCGAGCCGACGAACAGCTGCCGCAGGTCGGGGCCGGTCGCGGCGCGCGGGTAGTCGCCGAAGGTCGCCAGCGTGCCGTCGGCGAGGACCACGTCGAGCCCGACGACCATGTCCTCGATCTTGCCGTAGCGGGTGGACAGCTGGCCGGCGCCGCGGCAGGCGACCCAGCCGCCGACGGTGGAGATCGCGAACGCCGACGGCCAGTGCCCGGTGGTGGCGCCGTGGACCTCCTGCAGCTCCTTCTCGAAGACGTCGCCGAACATGCCGGCCCGGACCTCGACGACCTGCGATTCCGCGTCGAAGGAGACGATGCCGGTGAGGCCGCAGACGTCGAGCGCGACGCCGCCGAAGACCGGCAGGGCCGCGCCGGTGACGTTGCTGCGGCCGGCGGAGACGGTCAGCGGCAGGGTGTGCTCGTTGCACAGCCGGGTCACGGCCTGGATCTGCTCGACGGTGCTGACCTCGACGATCACCGCGTCCGGGGTGGCCGGGCTGTCGGCGGTCTCGCCGATCATCGAACCGGCCCACCAGTCGCGGGTGCGCAGCACGACCTCGTCGCGGTCGGTGTGCACGGCGTCGGCGATGCCGCGCAGCGATTCCACGACCGCGCCCGGGACCTCGACCGCGGTGGTCTGCAGCGACGCCGCGCCCTTGCCGACCGGGGTGCCCGCGCCGTAGCGGGGCGGGGTCGGGGCTCCGACGACGTACTTGCCGCGGTTGAACGGGTGGGTGATGGTCTGGCGGCTGATCATGCCTTCTCTCCCAACAGGATCGACTTCTCGTGGGCGATGTCCGCCCGGTAGCTGCTTACTTGTCCGGCGATGGTGTCGGCGCTGAGCCCGAGCTCGGTGCGGAGGAGTTCACCGACGACCGGCGCGGCTTCCGCGGAGGCGTCGCGGGCGAACAGCCGGAGGCGGGTGCGGCGGGAGAGCACGTCGTCGACCGAGCGCGCCATCTCGGACCGCGCCGCGTAGACGACCTCGGCCTTCAGGTGCGGCTGGCCGGCCACCAGCGGCTCGGCGAGCTCGGGGTCCTCCGCGATCAGCGCGCTCACGAAGCGCGACTCGGTGCCGTAGCGCCCGCCGAGGTGGGCGGCCGTGCCGCCGGAGGCGGCGACCGCCTCGGGGTCGTAGCCGGCGCCGCCGAGCAGCGGGAGCTTCGTGGTGCGGCTGCGGGTCTTCCGCCCGAGCAGCCCGGCGACCTCGTCCACCACGAGCTCGCCCATGTGGCGGCTGGTGGTGAGCTTGCCTCCGGTCACCGTGACCATGCCGCCGCCGCCCACGCTGATGTGGTGGTCGCGCCGCATGTCGAGGGTGGCGCCTTCCTTGCCGCCGACCAGCGGGCGCAGCCCGGCGAAGCTGCCGAGCACGTCGTCGGCGGTGATGCCGCTGTTGAAGGCGACGTTGGCGCCGTCGAGGAGGAACTCCATCTCCTCGCGCGTGCAGTGCACGTCGTCGATGGAGCCGTCGTAGTCGGTGTCGGTGGTGCCGAGGACGACGACATCGCCCCAGCGGGTGCAGGTCGCGCGGCGGGCGCGGCCCGGGATCGGCACCGTGACCGTGCAGTCGTTGCGGATCTTCGACCAGGGCACCACGACGTGCACGCCCTTGGCCGGGCGGACCTGCGGGCGGTGCGCGTCGTCGGCCAGCACGTCTAGTTCGTCGGTCCACACGCCGGTCGCGTTCACCACGACGCGGGCGCGCACGTCGATGTCCTCGCCGTCGGCGTGGACGACGGCGCCGCGCACCCGGCCGCCGTCCTTGAGCAGCCGCTCGACCTTCGCGCCGTTGGCGACGACCGCGCCGAGGTGGGCGGCGGTGCGCACGACGGTGAGGGTGAGGCGGGCGTCGTCGGTGCGGCTGTCGTAGTACATGAGGCCGCCCTTGAGGTGGTCCGCGCGCAGCGTCGGCGCGTGGGAGAGCACCTCGTTGGGGGTGAGCCGCTGGTGCAGGCGCCCGATCCGCCAGCCGCCGACCAGGTCGTAGGTCCACAGCAGGCCCTCGAATGCCTTCGCGATGCGGGGGTCGAAAACGCCTTCCTGCTCCAGGATCGGGAACAGGAAGGGCAGGCGCTGCACCAGGTGCGGCGCGTTGCGGCGGAACCGGTGCCGCTCCAGCAGCGAGTGCCGGACCAGGTTCACGTTGCCCTGCTCGATGTAGCGCAGGCCGCCGTGCACCATCTTCGACGACTTCGACGACGTGCCGGCGGCGAAGTCGTCGCGTTCCACCAGCGCCACGGAGAATCCGCGGGATACCGCGTCGAGCGCGGTGTAGGCGCCGGTGATCCCGCCGCCGATCACCAGCACGTCGAATTCCGCGTCGGCGAGTCGTCGCAGTGCCCGCCGGCGGTCCAGGATCACCGGAGCGCCGGGGGTGGCCTTCGCCGCGACCGAGTTGGGCCGTCGGGACGGCAGTTTCATCATGATGTTCCTTCTTCTTTCAGGGCAGTGACTTCCGGAGCTCCCGCTGCCATTCGGCGCGCAGCTCCTGCCGTTCTTGGTCGGTGGTCGCGGGTTCGAAGGTGCGGCCGACGGGGCGCGCGCCGACGACCTCGTCGAGCGATCCCCACAGGCCGAGCCGGACGCCGGCGAGGTACGCGACGCCGCGCAGGCTCGCGGTGGCGGAGTCGGCCACCCGCTCGATGGGGATGCCGGAGAGGTCGGCCTGGCTCTGCATCAGCGCGTCGCTGGCCGCCAGCCCGCCGCCGACGCGCAGCCGGGTCAGCGGTCCGTCCATCGTGGACCGGAGCCCGTCGGCGGTGTCGCACACGGAGTGCGCGATGCCTTCCAGGACGGCGCGGGCGATGGCGGCGCGCGTGGTGGCCAGGCTCAAGCCGGTGAGGCAGGCCCGGGTGCCGGGCACCGCCAGCGGCGTCCGCAGCCCGGCGAGCGTGGGCACGAACCACGTGTCCCGGTCGCGCGGGTGCGTGGCGGCGAGTTCGCTGATCCGCTCGGCGGAGTCGAACAGCTGCAGGTCCTCGACCAGCCAGCGCAGCGCCGAACCCGTCGTCGACGTGTAGGCCTCCAGGCTGAAGCGGCTGCGGCCGCCGGAGCGCCAGCCGACCAGCGCGAGCACGCCGTCGACGGCGTTGGCGGCGTCGGCCGGCTCGTCGCCGGTGAGCGCGCCGACGAAGGTGCCGGTGCCGTGCATGCACATGCCCTGGCCGGGTTCCAGCGCGCCCAGGGCGATCAGCGACGCGTGCTGGTCCCCCATCGCCGCGGCGATGGGCACCCGGATGCCGAGCACCTCGGGGTCGGTGCACCCGAAGTCGCCGTCGTCGTCGGACAGCGGCGGCGCCAGTTCCTGCGGGTAGCCGACCGCGGCGAGCCAGTCCGGATCCCACGCGTGCTCGCGCAGCAGGTAGCCGCCGAGCGCCGCCGCGTTGCTGGCGGAGACGGCGTGCGCGGTGCCGCCGTTGAGGTTCCAGCTCAGCCAGGTGTCGATCGAGCCGAACAGCAGCCGACCGGCGTCCGCGGCGGCCCGCGCCTCCGGGTTCTCCGCGATCTGCCGGGCGGCCCACAGGAACGGCGACCGGCTGCCGACCGGCCGGCCGGTGCGCGGCAGCAGGATCGGGTCCCACTGCTGCGCCAGCGCTTCGAGTTCCGCCGCGTACCGCCGGTCCTGCCAGACCACGGCGGGGGCCAGCGGCCGCCCGGTGACCCGGTCCCACAGGACCGCGGTCGCGCGCTGCGTGCACAGCGCCACCCCGACGATCTCGACGCCGCTGTCCGCGGCCCATGCCACGGCCTGCCGCGCCACATCCAGGGTGTGCCGCCAGAGCTCGCCGGCGTCCTGCTCGACCCGCAGCGGGTCGGGGTGGACAACGGCGATCGGCCGGTAGAACGACGGCCCGCTCGATCCGTCTGCCGTGACCACGGCCGCGCGCGTGCCGGTCGAGCCTTCGTCGATCGACAGCACGCCTCGTTGCGAACTGCTCATGCTGGTGCCTTTCTGCGCCGTCAGCGGGTGGCCGGCACCGGTGCCGGCAGCAGGTCGATGACCTCGTCGTCGGGGTCGAAACCGCCGCGCGTCGGGTCCCACTTGATGACAACGCAGGTGATGAGCCCGAGCAGCGGGACGACGGCCAGCGCCGCGATCGTCGGGCCGAGGCCCATCGACTCCTTGATCAGCGGGAACACGTAGAGCCCGACGACGCTGCCGAAGCTGCCGAGCATGCCCGTGATGCCGGTGCCGAGGGTGCGGATGTCGCTGCGGTAGGACAGCGCCGCGATCGACTTGCCGTTGGCGCCGGGGCCCGCGGAGTGGAAGAAGATGAACAGGAACGGCACGGTGAAGGCCAGCACGGTCGGCAGGCTGCCGAATCCGAGCCCCAGCACCAGCAGCAGCACGAACGCCATCGCGTAGCCGACCGCCGAGCTCATCCGCAGGCCCATCCGGCGGCCCGCGTAGGCGGAGACGGCGCCGCCGATGATGCCGGCCGCGTTGAAGATCATCGATCCGACGGTGGCCTTCTCGAACTGCTCGCCGAAGATCGCGAGGCTGATCACCGGCAGGTACCAGCCGATCGCGAAGTACTGCATCGACTGGGTCAGCGAGATGAGCGTCGACAGCATCGTCCGCGGCAGGTAGGGCTTGCGGAACAGCACGCCCGACTGGCGGAAGCCGATCGACTGCTGCGCCTCGGCGGGCGCCTCGGCCCGCTCGCCCGGGACGGCGTCGAACCCGTAGATCCGGCGGAGGCTTTGCGCGGCGTCCGCGAGCCGCCCGCGGGATGCCAGCCACGATGGGCTCTCCACCAGGAACACCATCTGCAGCACGAACAGCGCCCCGGCGATGACCGCAGCCGAGCCGACCGACCAGCGCCAGATCTCCGCGCCGATGCCGAGCTTGTAGCAGATCAGCGTCAGCGCGAGGTTGGAGGTGGTGGCGATGTACCAGACGCACTGCCACAGGTTCAGCCGGCCCTTGAGGCTGGCGGGGGTGTACTCGGCGAGCATCGCCATCGCCACCGCGAAGTCGATGCCGTAGGCGACGCCGACCAGCGCGCGGCCGGCCCACACGGTCTCGAAGCTGCCCGCGGACGCGGTGAGCAGCGCTCCCGCGACGCCGATGAGCTTGGCCAGCAGCAGCGGCTTGACCCGCCCGATCCGGGCGGCCAGCCAACCGCTGGCCGGGTTGAAGAGGATCGCCACGGCCGGCGCCGTGGCGGTGAGCAGCCCGACCTGCCCTGGCGTGAGCGTCAGTTCCTTCACCATCGGCGAAAGCCCGGCGCTCAGCGCGGCGTTGGAGTAGGCGTCGAGGAACAACCCGCCGAGGATGAGGTACCAGAGGAAGTTGGCCTTCCTCGGCAGCCGTTCCAGCTTGTTGATCAACGCCACCACGTCGGAGGGGCCGGAGACCGTCCCCGCCACCGCGTTCGAAGGTGAGGCCACAGATCGCCACCTTTCGAGGGAAGGCACTGGCAGCGATCCGGCAAAAAGAAAAAAGGCACGACGAAGACCGCTGACAGTGGCTCTTCGTCTATGCCTGTCGTGGCGGAGACATTAACCGCGGCGCAACGCGGGCGTCAAGCGAAACGGCAGCGCTCAGGGGAATTCGCCCACCGGACCGCCCTATGTGGACGGGCCGGCCCCACGGCCTGCATCGATCCAGCGGACGCGGGCCGGTTGACGGGGTTCGGTCCGGGCCCTATCGTCTGCTGTCATCAGACATCTGACGTCTGATCTAGAGGAGGATCCGCAGCAATGTCGCTGTCCGACCAACTCGCCGAGCGGCTGCTCAGCGCGATCATCGACGGCACACACGCGCCCGGCAGCGCACTGCCGCCGGAAGGCGAGCTCGCCGAGCAGTACGTGGTCAGCCGCCTCACCGTCCGCGAAGCGATCAAGGCGCTGCGCGTGCAGAACATCGTGCGCATCCAGCGCGGCCGCGGCACCTACGTCAACCCGCCCGCGCAGTGGACCGCGCTGGACCCGCTGATCCGGGCCGCCGCAGCCACTCCCCGGTCGAGCGCGGCGATCTCGGAGAGCCTCATCGAGGCCCGGCGGCTGATCGAGGTCGGCGCCGTCGAGCTGGCCGCGGGCAAACGCACCGACGACGACCTGGCGCAGCTGCGGAGCCTGCTGCAGGACATGCGCGACGCCGTCGACACCGACGACGTCGAGCTGTTCGTGGAGGCCGACATCGCCTTCCACGACGCGATCATGCGCGCCAGCGGCAACGCGTTCATCCCGCTGATGTTCGAGCCCTTCGGCCGGCTGCTGGTCGAAGGGCGCCGCGAGACCTCCGCGGTGCCCGAGATCCGGGCCAACGCCCTCGCGCACCACACCAAGATCCTGCGCGCGCTCGAAGCGGCCGACCCGGCGCTCGCGCGCCAGGCGATGGCGGACCACATGGCCCAGACCGCCGACGACCTCCGCACCCACGTGCTCGCCGACAGCTGACCCGGCTCCCCCGACTCCCACGCGCCGCGTGGGCACCTCCGCACGCCTACAGGAAGCAGCGCCATGCCCGATCTGCCCCAGGACCGCCCGATCTCCGCGGAAGAACTCCTCGCCGGACTGCCCGCCGTCCGCCCCGTCGCCCCGGCCGAGATCGCCGAGCGCATGGCCGGCGGGCCGCGCCTGGTCGTGCTCGACGACGACCCCACCGGCACCCAGACCGTCGCCGACGTCCCGGTGCTGACCACCTGGGGCGTCGACGACCTGCGCTGGGCGCTGACCCAGCCCAGCAGGACCTTCTTCGTGCTCACCAACACCCGCAGCCTGTCGGCCGCCGACGCCGACGCCCGCAACCGCGAGGTGATCGACGCGCTCGCCCGCGCCGCGGACGCCGAAGGCGCCGACTTCGTGGTGGCCAGCCGGAGCGACTCGACGCTGCGCGGCCACTACCCGCGCGAAACCGATCTGCTGGCCGAAGAGCTGGCGCAGCGCGGCAAACCGATCGACGGCGTCGTCATCGTGCCCGCCTTCCCCGACGCGGGCCGGTTCACGATCGGCTCGGTGCACTGGACCCGCACGGCCGACGGCATGCTCCCGGCCGGGCGCACGGAGTTCGCCAAGGACGCCACCTTCGGCTACCGCAGCTCGGACCTGCGGGACTGGGTGGCCGAGAAGACCGGCGGCCGGGTGCCGGCGGACCGCGTCCTGGCCATCACCGCCGCCGACCTCCGGGAAGGCGGCCCCGAGCGGGTCGCCCAGCTCCTCGAAACCGTGCAGGACCAGCAGCCGGTCGTCGTGGACGCGGCCTGCGACGACGACATCCGCGTGCTGGCGCTCGCGCTGCTGCACGCCGAGTCCCGGGGCAAGCGGCTGCTCTACCGCGTCGGCCCGGCCTTCGTCCGCTCCCGCGCCGGTCAGGCGGGCGCGCCGCCGCTGGACGGCGAGGTGCCGCGCGGCATGGGCACCGGCGACGGGCACGGCCTGATCGCCGTCGGCTCGCACGTCGGCCTGACCACCAGCCAGCTCGACGGGCTGCGGGAGCTCGGCGGCATCACCGAGCTGGAGCTCGACGTGCCCGCACTGCTCGACCCGGCCGCCCGCGACGCCCACGTCGACGCGGTCGCGCAGGCCGCCGCACGGGCGATGTCCGGCGCCGACGTCGTGATCCGCACCAGCCGCACGCTGGTCACCGGCGCCGACCCGGACGCCAGCCTGGCCATCGCCCGCGCCGTGTCCGCCGGCCTGGTCGACACCGTCCGCGCGGCCGTCCGCGCGCACCGCCCGGCGTTCGTCGTGGCCAAGGGCGGCATCACCTCCAGCGACATCGCCACCGCCAGCCTCGACATCCGCCGCGCGATGGTGCGGGGCACGATGCTGCCGGGCATCGTCTCGCTGTGGGAGCCGGTCTCCGGCGAGTTCTCAGGCATCCCGTACGTCGTGTTCCCGGGCAACGTCGGCGACCGGCGAGCACTCGCCGACGTCGTCGCCTCGCTGCGGGGCCGTTGATGCCGCTCCGCGCCCAGGACGATCGCACATCGTTGGTGTTCAACGGGTCTCAACAGTCCACTTCGGACTCCATCGCACCGCCCCGGACGGCCGCGCAACGCTCCTGCGCCGTCCGCACGATCAACCTGCTCACCGCAGAACGGGGAAAGACGAATGCCTGACAACTCCGCCACCCGCGTCGCCGTGATCGGCCTCGGAGCCATGGGCCTGCCGATGGCCACCCACCTCGCACCCGCCTTCCCGGTGACCGTCTTCGACATCGACGCCGGGCGCCGCGCCCAGCTCGCCACCGCGGGCGCGGCGGAAGCGACCACTCCCGCGCAAGCCGCCGGGAACGCCGACGTCGTGCTGCTCGCGGTCCGCGACCAGCAGCAGGTCGAAGCCGCGCTGTTCGGCGCGAACGGCGCAGCCGAAGCGCTGAACCCCGGTGCCGTCGTGGTGCTCACCAGCACCGTCGGACCCGACGCGGCCCGCGAAACCGCCGCCAGGCTCGCCGAATCCGGTGCCCGCCTCGTCGACGCCCCGGTCAGCGGCGGCCCCACCCGCGCGGGCACCGGCGACCTGCTGATCGTCGTCAGCGGCGACGAGGACAGCCTCGACGCGGCCCGCCCGGTGCTCGACCGCCTCGCCTCCACCCTCACCGAGATCGGCCGGGAGCCCGGCGATGCGCAGGCGCTCAAGGCGATCAACCAGCTGCTCGCCGGCGTGCACATCGCCGCGGCCGCGGAAGCCGTGGCGATGGCCCGGGCGCTCGGCCTGGACCCGGCCACCGTCATCGACTCGCTGAGCAAGGGCGCCGCCGGATCGTTCATGCTCGCCGACCGCGGACCGCGCATGATCGAGGCCTACGGCGACGGCGCGGAAGTCCGGTCCCGGCTGGACATCTTCGTCAAGGACATGGGGATCGTCGCCGGCATCGCCAAGCAGGCGCACGTCCCGACGCCGCTGGCCTCGGCCGCCCAGCAGCTCTACCTGCTCGGCGAGCGCGCGGGGCTGGGCGGCTCCGACGACTCCAGCATCGTCACGCTGCTCTCGCCGAAGGAGGCGCAACGATGAGCCCTGCCGTGCTGCTGGGCATCGGCGCGGTGGGGATGGCGCTGCTGCTCTTCCTGGTGCTGAAGGCGAAGGTGCAGCCCTTCGTCGCCCTGCTGGTGGTCAGCACCGGAGTCGCGCTCGCCGGCGGCGTGCCGCCCGCTGAGCTCGTCGACACCGTCGAGAAGGGCATGGGCTCCACGCTCGGCCACGTCGCGATCATCATCGCGCTCGGCGCGATGGTCGGCCGCATCATCGAGCTCTCCGGCGGCGCGAACGTGCTGGCGCACACGCTCATCCGGCGCTTCGGGGAACGCCGCACGCCCCTCGCGCTCGCCGTGGCCGGGTTCATCCTGGGCATCCCGGTGTTCTTCGAGGTCGGCCTGATCATCCTGATGCCGCTGGCCTACGGCGTGGCGCGCAGCGCGAAGAAGCCGCTGCTGGTCTACGCGCTGCCGATGGGCGCGGCGATGCTGACCGTGCACGCGTTCCTGCCCCCGCACCCCGGCGCGGTGGCCGCGGCGAAGCAGATCGGCTCGGACCTGGGCTGGATCCTGCTGCTCGGGCTGCCGATCACGGCGGTCGTCGTCGGCGTCGGCTACCTCGTGTCGAACCGCTTGACGCGCAAGGAACATCCGATGTCGCCGGACGTGCGCGCCGAGGTCTACGGCTCCCCCGACCTCCCGCCGCACGGCTCCGGCGGAGGTGCGGCCGCGGTCGCCACGGCACCGGCCGAGGCGAAGACCGAACGGGCGCCGTCGTTCGGCATGATCGTGGCGCTCATCCTGACCCCGATCCTGCTGATCCTCGCCGGCACCGTCGGCCAGCTCGCGCTGCCCGAGGGCGCCGTGCTGAGGGAGGCGCTGACCGTCATCGGCGCGCCGATGGTCGCGCTGCTCATCGCGCTCGTGCTGGCCGCCTGGCTGCTGGGCATCCGGCGCGGCTGGTCGCACTCCCACGTCGCGGAGGTGATGGGATCGGCGCTGCCGCCGGTGGCCATGGTCATCCTCGTCGCCGGCGCAGGCGGGGTGTTCGGCAAGGTCCTGGTGACGACCGGCATCGGCGACGCGGTCGCCGACCTGCTGCAATCCACCGGGCTGCCGCTGCTGGTCCTGGCCTTCGCGATGACGCTCCTGCTGCGCGGGGCGCAAGGCTCGGCGACCGTCGCGCTGGTGACGACGGCCGGGCTGATCACGCCGCTGATGCAGGGGCTGGACCTGTCGCCGGGGCGGCTGGCGCTGGTCTCGCTGGCCATGGGAGCCGGCGCGCTCGGCCTCTCGCACGTCAACGACGCCGGGTACTGGATGTTCGCGAAGCTCGTCGGCCTGGAGGTCGGCAGCGCGCTGCGCACCTGGACGGCACTGACGACGGTCATGGGCGTGACGGGATTCGTGCTGACCGCGGCGGTCTGGCCGTTCGTCTGAGGTCCGTGAGCGCTTTGGGGTGCTATGACGCCCCAAAGCGCTCACGGACCGGACATCGTCACCTGGTCAGGAAGATCGGGTTCGTCATCGCCACCATCCGGCCGGCCCGGCGGACCTCCGCGCGCGCCCAGCGCGTGTAGCGCGGGTAGGTCGTCCACCGCGTGGTGAGCGAGCCGGTGGCGGGGACTTCCGCGGTGTGCTCCGGCCCCACCTGGTCCAGCAGCCGCACGGTCGTGCCGGGCACGCCGCTGACGGTCAGCTCGAACGTCACGGGTGTGCCCCTGTCGGCGGCGAGCCCTTCCCCGATGCCGGCGGTGCGCCGACCATCGGTCGCCGTGAAATCCAGCTGCACGGCGGATGATTCGGCGAGCCAGGAGCGCCCCGCACGCAGCCCGGCGAGCAGCTCCTCCCGCCGCAGGCCGTCCGCGAGCACCACGGTTTGCGGGCTTCCGACTACGTGTTCCGGGTTGTGCGCGTCGGAATTGCCGATCAGCGGAATCCAGTGGCCGGTGCGCAGCAGCCCGTCCCAGTGGTTGACCGCCGCTTCCTCCTCATCGGTCCAGCCCTGGTTCCACACCTCGACGAGATCCGCCAGCTCGTAGGCGAACTCGTAGGTGCAGCCGAAGCAACTGGCGAACGGGTGCGCGGCGGTGACCAGACCGCCCGCCTCGTGCACCTGGTCGACGAAGCGCCGGAAGCTGCGCGGGTCGTCGGCGCGGTAGCGCCAGTCGATCCAGGTCCCGGGCGGCAACCCGATCGCCGGCCAGTGCCCGGAACGCGTCGTGACCTCTTCACCGTTGAGGATCAGCAGGTCGTCGGTCGCGTGCTCACCCCACTGCAACGACGCCGACGACGTGTTGTGCTCGGTGGAGGTGATGAAGTCCAGGCCGGCGGCGCGGGCGGCCGCGACCAGCTCCGCGGGGGTCCGGCGGCCGTCGGAGTGCACGGTGTGCAGGTGGCAGTCCCCGCGGTACCACGCGCGGCCCCGCTCCCGGGCCGGCGCGGTCTCGGGAGCGGGGTTGGGGCGGGCCGGCGCATCGGCCGGGCCGAACCGCAGCGTGATGTCGACGCGATAGTTCATCCCCTGCGGCGCCACGGTGTAGGGGCCGAGGATGACGTGCCAGGTGCCCGGTGTGACCGGGCCCGGCAGGTAGCCCGGGGTGGCGCCGGCGGCGCTGATGGTGAAGCGGTCGCGGAACCCGCCCGACCAGCCGCGGAAGCCGCGCGCGTTGCCCAGCTCGTGCCCCTCCGGGCCGAAGATGCCGATGTCGCAGGCGTTTCCGCGAGTCCCGGGCGGGACCGCGGGCTTGTCGTAGGAGTAGGCGACCTCGATCTCGGCCACCCCGCGCGGCACCTGGACCGGCAGGTAGAACCAGTCTTCGATGCTCGGCCCGAAGGTGCCGGTGACGGTGCGGGTCTCGGCGCCCGCGGCCTGCTCGGCGAAGGCCACGCCCGGCAGCAGGTTCGCCGCCGCGATGACTCCTCCCGCGGCCAGGAAACCGCGCCTGCTCAGCAGATCCACCCATGCCTCCCATGGTCGAAGTGCCATGGATCCAATCGCCGCGACCTGACCTGAGCGGACACGGCGGATGAACCCCGTGCGGCGAGCGGCGGAATTCACCGCCCGGGTGCGCGATGAGTTTTCGCCGACCTCCGCGTCTAACCGGGAAGCACCGCAGGCGAACAGCGAGGAGGGCCATCCGGTGGACGAGCGAATCGCGACCGAGCCGGAGCTCTTCGGCGATGCCGCAACGCTGTTGGAGCGCGCCACCTGCTACGTCCTCGGCGCCGCGGCCGACATCACCACCGCGACGCTGGCCAACGCCACTCCGTGCGCGGGCTGGGACCTCCGGACGCTCGTCGCCCACGTCAACGATTCGCTGGCCGTTGTCGCCGACACGCTCGCATCCCGCGTTCCGGATGACGGCGAGGATTCCGCCGACCCGGTCGCAACCTTGCGCAACCGCGCCAGGGTGCTGCTGGAAACCTGTCTCTCCCACCCGGACGACGTCCACGTCGGCGGATTGCCCCTGGACGGCCGGATCGCCGCCGCGACCAGTGCGCTGGAGATCGCCGTGCACGGCTGGGACATCGCCCGGGCGTGCGGGCAGGACTCCCCCATCCCGGGCGGCGTCGCGACGGCGCTGGGCCGGCTGGCACCGATGATCGTCACCGAGGGCACCCGCCCGTCCCTGTTCGGGCCGCCCGTTGCGTGGTCCCGGCAGGCCACTCCGGGCGAACGCCTCGTCGCCTACCTCGGGCGCAATCCGCTCGCGGGACCGGGCGGCGGCCTCACTCCTCGCGGCTGAGCGCTTTCCAGTGCAGCTTTTCCCGTTCGCGCTTGGGCAGAGCCGCGACGACGAGGTCGTAGGAGTCCTCGATCATGTCCAGCACGAGCGGATCGGGCACGGAGCCGTCCAGGACGATCGTGTTCCAGTGCCGCTTGTTGAGGTGGTAGCCGGGCGTGATGGCCGGGTACGTCGCGCGCAGCTGGACCGCCAGCTCCGGCTCGCACTTGAGGCTGACCCGCAGCGGGTCGCCGCCCAGCCTGCTGATGGCGAAGATCTTGCCGGTGACCTTGAAAACGCTGTTGGTGTCGTCGAAGGGGAACTCTTCGCGCGCACCGGTGAGCGCGAGACATGCGTTCTTGAGCTCCTGCGGCGTCATGCGAGCAGCGTAACGACCGCCGCCTCCCGGCCGGTGCAGATCCGCGCCGAGAGGGTTGATTTCATTCAACACTGAAGCAATAGTGGTCGCAATCTTCGATGAGCGCGCAAAAAGGGCTGGAGCCCGCCGCGGGCGCGTCGCGGCGGGCTCCAGGTCTGGTTCGATCAGTAGCGGTAGTGGTCGGGCTTGTACGGACCGTTGACGTCGACGCCGATGTAGGCGGCCTGCTCCTTGGTCAGCTTGGTCAGCTTCACACCCAGCGCGTCCAGGTGCAGCCGCGCGACCTTCTCGTCCAGGTGCTTCGGCAGCACGTAGACCTGCTTGTCGTACTCGCCCGGCTTCGTGAACAGCTCGATCTGCGCGATCGTCTGGTTCGCGAAGGAGTTCGACATCACGAAGCTCGGGTGCCCCGTCGCGTTGCCCAGGTTCAGCAGGCGGCCCTCGGACAACACGATGATCGAGTGCCCGTCCTCGAAGACGTACTCGTGGACCTGGGGCTTGATCTCCTGCTTGCGGATCCCCGGCACCTTCTCCAGGCCCGCCATGTCGATCTCGTTGTCGAAGTGACCGATGTTGCCCACGATCGCCTGGTGCTTCATCTCCGCCATGTGCTCCGCGGTGATGATGTTGAAGTTGCCCGTCGTGGTCACGAAGATGTCCGCGATCCCGACGACGTCTTCCAGGGTGGTGACCTGGTAGCCGTCCATCGCCGCCTGCAGCGCGCAGATCGGGTCGACCTCGGTGACGATCACCCGGGCGCCCTGACCGCGCAACGACTCCGCCGCACCCTTGCCGACGTCGCCGTAGCCGCACACCACGGCGACCTTGCCGCCGATGAGCACGTCCGTGGCCCGGTTGATGCCGTCGACCAGCGAGTGCCGGATGCCGTACTTGTTGTCGAACTTCGACTTGGTGACCGAGTCGTTGACGTTGATCGCCGGGAACAGCAGCTCTCCGGCCTTCGCCAGCTCGTACAGGCGGTGCACACCCGTGGTGGTCTCCTCGGTGACACCCTTGATGCCCGCGGCGATCCGGGTGAACCGGCCCTCGTCGGCAGCCAGCGACTTCCGCAGGGTCTCCAGGATGACCTTGTACTCCTCCGGGTCGTCCTCGCCCGCGTTCGGCACCACACCGGCCGCCTCGAACTCGACGCCCTTGTGCACCAGCAACGTGGCGTCACCGCCGTCGTCGAGGATCATGTTCGGACCCTGGCCGTCACCGAACTGGAACAACTGGTCGGTGCACCACCAGTACTCCTCCAGCGACTCACCCTTCCACGCGAACACCGGCACACCCTCGGGCTTCTCCGGGGTGCCGTGGGGGCCGACGACGATCGCCGCCGCAGCCTCGTCCTGCGTCGAGAAAATGTTGCACGACACCCACCGGACCTCCGCGCCCAACGCGACCAAGGTCTCGATCAGCACAGCCGTCTGCACCGTCATGTGCAACGAACCCGCAACCCGCGCACCCTTCAACGGCTGCGAATCCGCGTACTCCTCGCGAGTCGCCATCAGGCCCGGCATCTCGTGCTCGGCCAACCGGATCTGATGCCGCCCGGCCTCGGCCAACGACAAATCCCGGACAGCGAACTCAAGGCCGTTGACCTTCTGCAACTTGACGCTCATCGCTACCTTCCCCTTGCAGGACTACTGATTCGGTTCTGCTCATCCAAAGTGGAACGCCGGAATGGCCCGATCTGCTACTGCACTCGGGCGCGCAACCGCGAGATCTCGCCGGTCGGATTCGGTGCGGCGTCAGGCCGCCGTCGACCGCGATGGATCGGCTCCGGGCCGCAATCTCAAGCCGCGCACAAAAAAAGCACCTCCCGTAGGAGGCGCCCTTACCGTGGTCTTCAAGCGGCTCGGCTGAGCGTGGCGGACGAAAGTCCGTTGCAGCGCCTCTCAGCCAGCGCTCGCGCCGTTGTGGCGCATCGTGTCGGTCAAACCCGGCGTGACCACATTCTGAAACCGGCTCAAGGGTTTGTCAAACGACTCCCGCCTCGCCGGACTCACCGATCCGCGCAGCGGGCGGCAGGCGGTTCGCCGATGATTTCCGCGCACACCAATCCGTCGCCGGCGGCCGGAACACCGGAAAGGCCCAGCGCCGCGCGCTGGTCCACTTCGGCACACCGCACCGGGCGGCCCTCGACCAGCAGCGGCGCGCGCTCGCGGGACGCACCCGCGTAGGCCAGGACGTGCCGAAGTTCACTGCCGTCCTCCAGCCCGATCCGTTCCGGACCGTGCAGGCACACCAGCCGGTAGCGGGCACCGCGTCCTTCGCATTCGTCGAGCACCCGGCGCTGTTCGGGTGTTGCGAGCCACACCGCGTGGTGTTCGACGATGCCCGGCGCGGTGGCCAGCACCGCCGGTCGCTGGCCGTCTCCCCTCGCCCGCAGCCCCGTCGCCCAGACGGCCGCGAGGCCGGTGCAGCGGGCGCGCAGCACGACCGCCGGCCCGGTCAGCCCCAGGTTCTCCCGCAACCAGGTGATCTTCGAGGGGCAACTGGAAGAACTCCGATGCCAGCCACAGACGCGACGCGCGACGACTCCGACACGACCACCGAGACCACCGGAGGCCTGGCCCAGGGCCTCAAGCGGCGGCACATGAGCCTCATCGCGCTGGGCGGGGTGATCGGCGCCGGCCTGTTCGTCGGCAGCGGCGTGGTGATCGGCTCCACCGGGCCGGCCGCGGTGATCTCCTTCCTGATCGCGGGCGTGCTGACGATCCTCATCATGCGGATGCTCGCCGAGATGACCGTCGCGCGGCCCGCGCTCGGGTCGTTCTACGCCTACGCCAGGGAAGCGCTCGGCGAGCGCGCCGGATTCGCGGTCGGCTGGCTGTACTGGTACTTCTTCGTCATCGTCGTCGCCATCGAGGCGGTGGCCGGCGGCAAGCTCGTCCAGCTGTGGCTGCCGGAGGTCCCGCTGTGGGCGGTGAGCCTCGTGCTGCTCACGACGCTCGCCCTGACCAACCTGGTTTCGGCGCGCTCCTACGGCGAGTTCGAGTACTGGTTCTCCTCCATCAAGGTCGCCGCCATCGTCGTCTTCCTGTTCCTGGGCGCGATCGCCGTCCTCGGCTGGTGGCCGGATTCGCCCGGCGGGCTGGGCAATCTCACCGCGCACGGCGGGTTCGCCCCGCACGGCGTCGCCGCCGTGCTCGTGGCCGTGGTGCCCTGCGTCGGCTTCTACACCGGGGCCGAGATCGTCACCATCGCGGCGGCGGAGTCCGCCGAACCGCGCCGCGCCGTGGCGAACGCGATGAAGTCGATCATCCTGCGCGTGGTGGCGTTCTACGTGCTGTCGGTGCTCGTCGTCGTGGCCGTGCTGCCCTGGAACTCCCCGGCCATCGAGGTGAGCCCCTACGCCGCGGTGCTGCAGGCGCTGAAGATCCCGGGCGCGGGCACGATCATGAACGTCATCGTCCTCACGGCGGTGCTGTCCTGCCTGAACTCCGCGCTCTACACGTCGTCGCGGATGCTGTTCGCGCTGACGCGCCGGGGCGATGCTCCGCGCGGCCTGACCAAGCTCAGCCGCACCGGGGTGCCCCGCCGGGCGCTGCTCGCCGGCACCGTCGTCGGCTACCTGTCGGTGATCGCCGCGTACGCCTCGCCCGACCTGATCTTCGCCTTCCTGGTCAACTCCTACGGCGCGGTGGCGCTGTTCGTCTACCTGATCATCGCGGTCTCGCAGGTGCGCCTGCGCAAGCGCCTCGGCCCCGACGGCGAATCGCAGCTGGCGCTGCGGATGTGGCTGTTCCCGTGGCTGAGCTACCTGACCATCGCGCTGATGGTCGTGGTGATCGCGGCGATGGCGGTGCTGCCCGACACCCGGTCGCAGTTCTGGCTCAGCCTCGTCACGCTCGCGGTCGTGCTCGCCGGCTACGAGATCCGCCGCCGGACGGGCGCCCCGCAGCAGGACTGACGAGGCGCCTCTCCACTGTGGGCGTCAGCGCGGGATGGCGGTGTGCTTGAACTCGTTGAGGTCGCTCCAGCTCAGCAGGTCCACCACGCGTTCGACGGTCGTGATGGACGCCGCCGGGTCGGCGCCCTGCGGAGCGCGGTTCATCAGCCGGACGAACACGGCCCGCTCGTCGACGATGAAGGTCGGCACGCCCCAAACGCGGTGCGAGGAAACGAAGTCCTCGTGCTCGGTGCGCACCTGCCCGAGCGCGGAACCGTCGTCGATGCGCGCGAACACCGCGTCGGCGGGAACGCCGTGGTCGGCAAGGACGCGCTGGACCACCGCGCGGTCCTCCAGGTGCAGTCCCTCATCGTGCCGCGCCTCGAACAGGGCGCGGTGCACGGCCGGGAACCGGTCCGGGAACTCGTCCCGGACCACGACACCGGCCTGCAGGGCGAGGATCCCGCTGTCCTGCTCGGGTTTCTCCCAAACGCTGGGCCGACCCTCCTCGACGTGCGCCTGGCCGAGGGAGAACGGCAGGTAGCGGACCTGCCAGTCGGCACCGGCGGCCAGGCCGGTGAGCAGGTGCTCGTGCGCGTTGCGGGCGAACGGGCAGCGGTAGTCCCAGGTGACGGCGAAAGCAGAGGTCATCTTCGGGTCAACATCCTTGTCCGGTATCGGGTCATGGGTAGCAGTAGGAATCGGAGGACGCGTCGCCGCCCTGCAGGCGCACTTGGTGGACCCGCCGGCCGCGGAATTCCGCGCCGTGCGGGAAGAACCTCTCGTCGACAGCCAGTCCGCCGCCCGTGTCCGGGTCGGTGTCGAGCTTGGCGAACCACGAGCCCACGCCGTCGGGGTAGAACTGGTCGTCCCACGACCCGTACAGCGAGTTCGTCAGGTAGATGCGCCGGCCGTCGCGGCTGACCTCCACCATCTGCGGCCCGCCGGCCAGCGGCCGGTCCGGCTCGGCCGGGTGCGGCACGCGGCCGATGATCCCGCCGAGGCGGACCGAGCCGGTCTCGCGGGGCCGCGCCGGATCGCTGACGTCGTACTGCTTCAGCTCGCCGGTGCCCCAGCACGAGACGTACAGGAACCGGTCGTCGACGGACAGGTTGATGTCGGTGACCAGCGGCGGCACCGCGCCGAAGGGTTGCAGCGCGGGCGGGAGCTCCTCGGCCGGCGCCGGCTCGGCGGGGATGGTGATCACCTTGTCGGCCTGCCAGTCGCCGTTCTCGCGATGCCAGCGCCAGACCGACGCCGACAGGTCTTCGGTGCTGACCACCACGCCGACGAAGCCCCAGGTCGCGCCGGGATCGTGCGACGGCCGCAGCTCCAGCACCATCTGGTGCTGCGCGCCGAGGTCCACGCGCTGCCGGTGGCGGCCCTCGGCCAGGTCCCAGAAGTGCAGGGCGTGGCCGTACTCGTTGTTCAGCAGCAGCTCGGGGACGACCCCGTCCTCGATCATCGAGGGCGTGCCCCACTCGCTGGTGATCAGGGTGTTCTGGTTGAGGTGCCACCAGGCGTCGTAGGCCAGGCGCTGCGGCCCGCGGTCGGTCTCCCACGCGCGCACGACGTCGAACGTGTCGTGGTCGAGCACCGCGATGCCGCCGGGTCCGTCGTCCCCGTTCGCGCCGCCGAGGCAGGAGAGGTAGATCCCGTCCGGGCCGCAGTGCAGCGTGTGCGGCCGGGAGTAGCCGGCCCCGGTCGCGAGCTCCTCGGCCGTCACGGTCCGCACCAGCCTCGGCTGTCGCGGGTCGGGATGGGTGTCGTAGATGTGCACGTTCGACGACCGCAACCCGGGTAGCAGCAGGTAGCGGCGCTGCAGGCCGTCCGTGTGGTGTCCGGAGTGGGCGAACGCGCTGCTGCACGCGTTCCAGCCGAAGTGGTGCAGTTCGTCGCCGCGGGTCGGCAGGTCGGCCCAGCCGACCACCCGGCCGAAGCTCGCCGACCCCGGATCGGTGTCGACGACGGTGAGCGCGTCCGGCTGCTGTCCGGACCGGTCGAACGCGACGACGTAGGCCAGGCGTTCGGCGGGCGCTGCGATGGCGTCGCCCGGGCTGCGGTAGAAGGTGGGATCGAGCTCGTGTCCGGTTGGAGAACTCATCGCGTCTCCTCGACTGCAACGTCTTCGTCACCCAGCGTCTCGCCAACCGCACTGAGCGTCGAGGCCGTCCACATCGTAGGACCCGCGCGCCCGCCGGACCGGGCTAAGCGGGTTGGTAGGTCAGGCAGTCGACGATGTCCCGCTGGTATCCGACGGAGATGCCCGGCGCCTGGCATTCGAGGTGGTCGTTGTACCGGCAGTCGGCCATCTTGCACGCCCCGACGTGGCCGATGGCGTTGGGGTCACCGCCGTCGAACTCGCCGCCGACGAAGGTGTCGCACTGCGCGTGGGCCGGTTCGCCGATGGTGATGGCCAGGGCGTGGCAGTTGTGGTCGTGGTTGAACGCGCAGTTCTCGGCCGTGCAGTTGTTCACCAGTGGCATTTCTGGCATTTCCATGTTTCCCCCCGGATCCGGTCGGTCGCCGAAGCGGTTCCCATGATGGACCGCGTGCGGCCGCCCGGCAGCGGATCCGGGGGCCCGTCAGCGGGCGGCGCGATGCCGCTCGCGGAGCAGGAAGCGCTGGATCTTGCCGCTCGGCGTTTTCGGGAGCTGCTCGACGAAGTGCACCGAGCGCGGATAGGCGTGCGCGGCGAACCTGCGCTTCACCAGCTGCTGGAGGTCCGCGACCAGCTCCTCGTCACCGGTCCGTCCCGCGCGGAGGACGACGTAGGCCTCCAGGACCTCGCCGCGCAGCTCGTCGGGCACGCCGATGACGGCCGCTTCGGCCACCGCGTCGTGGCGCACCAGGACGCTTTCGACGTCGAACGGCCCGATGCGGTAACCGGCCATGATGATCACGTCGTCGTCGCGGGAGGAGAAGAAGAAGGAGCCGTCGGCGTCCCGCGTCCCGGCGTCGCCGGTGAGGTACCAGCGACCATCGGCGGAGAAACGCTCGGCGGTCTTCTCCGGCGCGGCGGCGTAGCCGGTGAACCACATCAGCGGGCTGTCGGCGACGTGGAACGCGATGCGCCCCGCGGTGCCCGCGGGCGCCGGCTCGTCCCGGTCGTCGTGCAGCACGTCGGCGGACCAGCCAGGCAGGACGCCGCCCATCGAGCCGGGCTTGACCGGCTCGCGAACGCCGTCGGCCCAGGCGTTGACGACGACCATGCCGTGCTCGGTCTGCCCGTAGTGGTCGCGCACCGCCACGCCCAACCGCTCCTCGGACCAGGACACGACCTCCGGCGTCAGCGGTTCGCCCGCCGAAGACGCGCGGCGGAGCCGGATTCCCTCGGGCACGCCCGCCGGATCGGTGCGCAGGCTGCGGTAAACCGTTGGCGCGGCGGCGAAGTTGGTGACGCCGAACTCGCGGATGACCTGCCAGGTCAGCGCGGCCGAGAAACCCGCGTGCAGCAGGATGCTCCGGCGACCGGCCGCCAGCGGCCCGAGGATCGCGTAGTACAGGCCGTACGCCCAGCCCGGGTCGGCGGCGTTCCAGAACACGTCGTCGGCCCGGACGTCGAGCCCGAACTCCAGGTACGCCTGGAACGAGGCCAGGGCCTTGATCGGCACCGGAACGGCTTTCGGGGTTCCGGTGGTGCCCGAGGTGAACAGCTGGACCAGGATGCCGTCCCCGCCCCGGCGGACGGGTTGCGCGGTCGGCTCGTCGCCGCTGTACCGGCCGAGCAGCCCGGCGACGGTCGGCTCGTCGGCGGCGTCCCCGGCGACGACGATCCGCCACGGTGCGCCGGCCGGGATGTCCTCGCCCGGCTCCAGCTTGGCGCGCTGGTCCTGGTCGACCACGACGACCTTCGCGCCGCTGGCGTTGAGCCGCAGGGCGATGGCGGGCGGCGCGAAGGCGGTGAACAGCGGCACGTGCACGGCACCGCGGCGCCAGATTCCCAGCAGCGCCACGACCAGGTCGGCGGACTTGCCCATCAGCACCGCGACCGCGTCGCCCGGCTCGACGCCCAGGTCGGCGAGCGCGGCGGCGAAGCGCGCCGAGTCGCGGCGCAGCTCGCCGTAGGTGAGGTCCCGGCTGGTCAGGTCCGCCTCGACGACGGTGCAGGCCACGGCGTCCGCGGGATGGTCGTCGCACAGCAGGTCGGCCGCGCACGCGTCCGGCGAGCCGAACCTGGCGAGCAGTTCGGCCACCCGTTGCGGCGGCGTCGTCCCTGGTGCGGCGGTCGGCTCGATGCTCACGAATGCCCCTTCCCGCCGCTTGCTCCTTTGCCGCGGCGTAGCCGGGCGTTATGCTCCGCGCCACACATCAGTCCGCGATACCCCCGGAAAGGGGTGAAGGGATCGTGTACTTGCGCCCGGATGACGGGAACGCCTTCCGGCAGGCCGTGCGGGTGGTGCGGCAGCGGGCCGACGTGCCGGTCGCCTTCGGCGGGCAGGTCGCGGCGGGTTCCCTGCACCTCTCGGAGTTCGCCGGCGTGCGCACGGCCGCGCTCAAGGGCCTCCAGGTGCGCGCCGCGGCGGGTCTCGGCGGGCAGGTCATGACCTCCCGGCGCCCGGGCGCGGTGAGCGATTACGGGTCCGCGGTGACGATCAGCCACGACTACGACGTGCCCGTGCTCGCCGAGGGCATCTGCTCGGTGGCCGCCGCGCCGGTGACGGTGCACGGTTCCGTTCGCGGGGTGCTCTACTGCGCCGCACGCGGCGTGGTCCCGCTCGGCGACCGGGTGCTGGACACCATGGTCGACACGACCCGCCGGCTGGCCGGCGAGATCGCCGTCCGCGACGAGGTGGACCGGCGGCTGCAACTGCTGGACGTGGCGGACGCCGACAGCACGGCGCTTCGCGACAGCGTGGCGATCGAGGAGGTTCGCGAGCTGCACGCCGAGTTCCGCGCCATCGCCCAGGGACTCGACGACGCGGTCCTGCGCGACCGGCTGCACCGGGCGTGCGAGCGGCTGGCGCACCTCACCGACGCCCGGGACGCCGCCGATCCGCCTGCGTTGTCGCCGCGCGAGCTGGACGTGCTCTCGCAGATCGCGCTCGGGTGCAGCAACGCGGAAACGGCGCGGAGGCTCTCGCTGAAACCCGAGACCGTCAAGGCATATCTGCGCAGCGCCATGCGCAAGCTGGACGTGCACACCCGGCACGAGGCGGTCGTCGCCGCCCGGCGGCGCGGCGCGCTGCCCTGATTCCCCTGCGCGGCCCGGGAACGGTTGTGCGGCCGCTGTTGCGGGCGTCGCAGGCCTGACCCGACTCGGGCTACCGCGGGACGGTCGCGCCCGAGAGGCCGACGGCCTCCTCGACCGTGGTCGCGTAGGTGAACCGGTCGGCGACGTCGAGCATCTCCAGCAGGCGGTCCACGACCCTGTTCTGGGAGAGCAGAACCAGGTGCACCCCGCGCATCAGGGCGCGGTGCGCGGCCTCCAGCAGCACGACCGCGCCGTGGGTGGACAGGAAGGACAGCCCGGACAGGTCCAGGACCGCGGTGCCGTTGGTGGCCGAGAGGTGCGCACGCACCGCGTCGGCGAAGTTCGTGGCGCTGTTCATGTCCAGGATTCCGGCCGTTTCGAGGACGACGACGCCGGGCGCGGGGCTCGTGGTGCGCAGTCGCAGCACTCCTGGCGCGTGGTCGTCGGTGCCGCGTTCGGTGCGCGGGGCGGGGATGAAGGACATGTGCGGCCTCCCCAATGCTCGGGATTCGGGCTGTCGGCCACGTCGCGGAGAACCCCGGCGGGCCGCCCTCCACGCTACGGCCAAACCGTAGATCACCAGGCAAAATGACCATTCGAGCGCATCACAGCACGAAGGGTGTTCGCCCCTCGTCCGCGCCCCACGATCGGGCGACGGCGGCCGTCACGGTCAGCTCGCGGGGCCGCGCCGGGTGCGGCGGGTCGGCGTCGCCGTGGCCGGGTCCTCCGGCCACGGGTGCTTCGGGTAGCGCCCGCGCAGTTCCGCGCGGACCTGCCGGTAGCCGTTGCGCCAGAACGAATCGAGATCGGCCGTGACCGCCGCCGGGCGCCCGGCCGGCGAGAGCAGGTGCAGCACCACCGGCACCCGGCCGTCAGCGATGCGCGGCACGTCCTGCCAGCCGAAGACCTCCTGCAGCTTCACCGGCAGGGCGGGCCGGTCGCCCTGGTAGTCCACCTTGATCCGGGAGCCGGAGGGGACCTCGATCCGGTCCGGCGCGAGCTCGTCCAGGCGTCCCGCCGCGGACCACGGGATCAGCCGCCGCAGCGCGGCGCCCGCCGGGATCCGCAGGTCGGCCCGCCGCCGCGCGGCCGAGAGCTCCGGCTCCAGCCATTGGTCCACTATGGACAGAAGTGTTCCGTCGTCGGTGGCGGGCCAGGGATCGCCGAGGGCGGCGTGCAGGAACCCGAGCCGCAGCCGCAGCCGTCGCGCGTCGTCGTTCCAGGACAGCAGTTCCAGCCCCTCGGCGCGCAGGCCGGCCAGCAGCGCCTGCCGGACCCCGGCGGCGTCCGGGTCGCGGATCTGCCTGCTGCTCAAGATGATCGCGCCGAGCCGCTCGACGCGGACCGCCCGCACATCGCCGTCCGTCCAGCCGATCTCGTCGCTGGTCGTCACCAGCGCGGGCGCCGCGCTGCGAGCCAGCGCCTCGTCCGCGGGCGCGGCCAGCCGGACGACCCCGGAGGCGCTTCCCGGTGCCCGGTCCGCGACGGCCACCGCGAGCCATTCCGATTCGCGCAACCCCGAGTTGCCAGGCAACTCCACCGCCGTCCCGGACGCCATCAGGTACACCGCGGAGCCGGAACCCCGGCGCCTCGCCAACCTCTCGGGCTGCGCCAGCGCGACGACGAGCGCCGCATCGTCGCGCGCGGCGGTTCCGGGATGCGGCTGCACCGAACCGCGCAGCCTGCGGACCTCGCGCCGCCACCGATCGCTGCCCGGCGCGCCCCGGCGCAGCCGGGAAAGCGCCGTGGCGACGTCGATTTCGCTGGTCAGCGCATCGTTGTCGAGCAGGGCGACGACCTCGGTGGTGATGCCGGTGCCGGCCAGTTCGCGGCCGTCGAGCAGGGCCCGGGCCAGCCTCGGGTGCAGACCGAGCTCCGCCATCCGGCGGCCCCGGGCGGTGACCGCGTCGTCGTCCAGCGCGCCGAGCCCGCGCAGCACCTCGCGCCCTGCGGCCAGCGCACCGGCGGGCGGCTCGTCCCACCACGTCAGCGCCGACCCGTCCGGCGTTCCCCAGCACGCGAGCTCCAGGGCGAGCCGGGTCAGATCGGCCGTCCGGATCTCCGGTTCCGGGTACGCGGGTAGCGTGCTGTGCTCGTGCTCCGGCCAGCACCGGTACACCACGCCGGGCCCCTGCCGGCCGGCGCGGCCCGCCCGCTGGTCGGCGACCGCCGCCGACACCCGGACCGTGGCCAGCCCGGCCAGGCCGCGCCGGTTGTCCACCCGCGACACCCGGGACAGTCCCGAATCGACGACGGCGCGCACCCCGGGCACGGTCAGGCTCGACTCGGCGACCGCCGTGGCCAGCACCACGCGGCGCCGCTTCCCCACCCGCAGAGCCGAATCCTGCTGCGCGTGCGGCAGTCGTCCGTGCAGCGGCAGAACGTCCACATCGGACTCGCCCAGCTGGTTCGCGACGCGGCGGATCTCGCCGGCACCGGGCAGGAACGCCAGCACGTCGCCGTCCTGCTCGGCGAGGGCGGTGCGCACCGCCCGCGCCACGCACGCCTCGATCCGCTCCCCGCGCGTCGGCGGCAGGTACGAGGTCCGGACCGGATGGGTCCGCGCGTGCGCCTCCAGCACCGGTGCGCCGCCGAGCAGCTCCGCGGCCCGACCGGCCGCCACCGTGGCCGACGTCGCCAGCACCCGCAGGTCCGGGCGCAGCCCGTCCCGCGCGTCCAGCAGCAGCGCCAGCAGGAGGTCCGCGTCCAGGTGCCGCTCGTGGCATTCGTCGAGCATCACGACGTCGACGCCGCTCAGCTCGGGATCCGATTGCAGCCGCCGCACCAGCAGGCCGGAGGTCACCACCTCGACGACCGTCGCCGCGCCGCGACGGCGCTCGCCCCGCACCGAGTAGCCAACGCGCTGCCCGACCTCCTCGCCGAGCAGGCTCGCCATGCGCTCCGCCGCGGCCCGGGTCGCCAGTCGCCGCGGCTCCGCCACCACGACGCGAAACCCCTGCTCCGCCAACGCCAACGGCACGAGCGTCGTCTTCCCGGTGCCGGGCGGCGCCACCAGCACCGCCGTGCCGTGCTCCGCGAGAGCACAGGTGACGTCGTCGAGCACGGCACGCACGGGAAGATCGGGGAAGTCGAGCATAACGGCCCCATCTTGCCATCCCGGCCGCGCGGTTCGATTGACGCACAGAAGTTCGGCCGATACGTTGCCGGGAAAACCACCGCCGCCGAACGGGAATGGCACCTTGGGACGACTCGCCGACGCCGACAGCGCCGCCCGGAAGCAACGGCAGCTCGCCGGCGCACCGAACGCGGCGGATTTCTCCGAGGCACTGGCCCGGGGCCTGGCCGTGCTCGCGGCCTTCGACGGCGAGAACCGGCGGCTGACGCAGGCCGACCTGGCGCGCAAGCTCGACCTGTCCCGCGCGACCGTGCGGCGCGCCGTGCTGACCCTCGAACACCTCGGCTACCTCCGCGCCGAAGGACGCGCGTACGAACTCAGCCCGCGAATCCTGCGGCTCGCAGCCGGATACCTGACCTCGAACGTCACCGGCGCGCTCATGCAGCCGGTGTGCGACCGGATCTGCGCGCGGCTGCAGGAGGCGTGCTCCGTCGCCGTGCTCGACGGAGCGGACGCCGTCGTGATCGCCCGCGCGGTGCCGAACCAGCTGATCCAGGTGGGCAGCGGCATCGGTTTCCGGACTCCGGCGAACATCTCCTCCCTCGGCAAGGTCCTCCTCGCGCACCTGCCGGAGCAGGAGCGCCCCGGCGCGCTCGACGCGGCCGGGGCCCGGGCCGGTGCCCTCGACGGGATCGAGCGCGACGGGTACTGCTACGTCGCGAACGACGTGGAGCCGGGCGCCCATTCGATCGCCGTGCCCCTGCGCCGGTGGGACGGGCGGGTGATCGCGGCCCTGCACGTCGGGTGCAACATCGAGCGGATCTCACCCGAGACCATGCACGGTGACGTCCTGGCACTGCTGCGGGAGGCGGCCGACGAGCTGCACGCCCAGCTCATCTGAGCACCTCACCGTCAGCTGAGGCGATCGGCCATGAGCTCGCCCGCCATGATCGCCGCGAGGTTGGTGTTCGCGCGGGGAACCGTCGGGAAGATCGACGCGTCGACCACGCGGAGCCCCGCCACGCTCAGCACCCTGCAGCCGGGATCGACCACCGTCGCCGGATCCGACGGGCTTCCCATCCGGCACGTGCTGGTCGCGTGCTGCGCGTCGGCCGCCGTCGCGAGCAGGTAGTCGTCCAGCTCCGCGTCGTCGTCGACGGCCGCGAGCAGCGTCTCGTTGAGCCGGTCCGGCGAGAACGCCGTGATCGCCGCGACCTCGTCGCCGCGCACCAGCTCGACCAGGTGGCGGATGCCGCTGCGCAGCCGCGCCAGATCCCGCTCGTCGGAGAGCATGCGTTCGCGCACCTCCGGCTGCGCCGTCGGGTCGGTCGAGGTCAGGCCGACCGATCCGCGCGAGTAGACCTGGTTGTTCCACACGCCGAAGGACCCCGCGCCGAAGCGGACGTCGGCGATCTCCATCGCCAGCACGCTCTGGTTGGCCGCGATGACCATCATGTCGTCGGCCTGGGCCGCCGGGTGGTCGCTGGTGTAGCGGATGCAGACGTTCGTGTGCCGGTCGTCGGGCGTGCGCACCGCCGATTCCTCGTTCAGCGGGATGCCGACGAAGACCACCGGGTGGTCCTGCAGACCCTGGCCGACCGGCAGGTCCCGCAGCACGTCGATGTCCAGCGAGCGCAGGTGGGCGGCCGGGCCGATGCCGGATCGCAGCAGGATCGCCGGCGTGTGGATCGCACCGGCGCTCAGCACGACCTGGTCCGCGTGCTCGCGGCGCATCGTCCCGTCGACGAGGACCTCCACGCCGACCGCTCGCCCGCCGGACACGATGACCCGGTCCACGACGGCCTCGCCGCGGATCACGAGGCCGGGCAGCGCCCTGGCCGGTTCGAGGTAGGCGTCGTTGGTGGACACCCGTCGGCCGAGCCGCGAGTTGATCGGATACGGCGAAATCCCCGTCGCACCAGGGGCGTTCACATCGGCGGCCCACCCGTGCCCCGCCGCCAGCGCGGCCCGGTGCAGCGCCGCGTCCACCGCGCCCCACTCCGCCTCGGGCGTCCGGTAGACCGGGATCGGGCCGCCGCGCCCGTGGTACGGGGCGTCGCCGAACTCCTCGTCGTCCTCCAGCTTCGCGAAGTACGGCAGCACGTCCCGGGGAGCCCAGCCCTCGCACCCCGCGCGGGCCCAGTCCTCGAAGTCCGCCATCGGCGGGCGGATCGCGATCTGCCCGTTGATCGCCGAACTGCCGCCGACCCCGCGGCCGCGCCAGAACGGCTCCGGAGCCTGCTTCTCGGTCCGCGCCGCGGTGAGCCCCTGCCACACGAGGTGCCGCCCGGCGTCGGGATCCAGCAACGCGCGCATCGGGTTCGGCGACCGCCACACCTCCGGCATCTCGGCGGAGCGGTAGTCCGGGCCGGCCTCCAGGAGCAGCACCCGCCTCCCCCGCTCCGCGGCCCGGACCGCCAGGGCGGACCCCGCGGAACCGGCCCCGACCACGATCAGATCCCAGCCGCCCTCAGTCACCGTTCCTCCAAAAAGTTCGATTACCGCACACGTGTGCGCTATCGCGGAGACGGTACGACCACCCGGCCGGACGCCGCAACGGCTTTCCTCGCCGATGACCGGCCCGGATCGGGGCGCCGGTTCTTCAGGTGCGCTCCTCGATCACGTCCCCTCGCTCTCCCCTCTTTCCTGCGCCTTCGGGAAGAGAAGGTCCAGATGGGCCTCGACGCGCGGGCCGAGGAATCCCGCGCGCTCGGACTCGTCGAGGACCAGCGACTGCACGACGAGCCCGTCGATGACCGCGAGCAGCCCGGCCGCCGCCGCCACCGGGTCGGCGGCCGGGTTGAGCTCACCGCTCTCGCTCGCCCGCCGGAGGATCTGCGCGAACGCCTCGCGGAGCCCTTCGTCCACCTCCGCGGCGAAGCTCATGAGCGACGGCCGCGTGGTCGCCTCGGCGGAGAACGCCAGCCACACGCGGGCGTCGCGGCTGAGGCGCTCGTCGACCGGCAGCCAGAGGTCGATCAGCGCGCGCAGCACCGAGCGGGCGGGCCCGTCGAAGCCCACCGCCGCCGCGCGCCCCTCCACATCGCGGCAGATGTGGCGGAACGCCTCGACGATGAGCTGCTCCTTGCTCCGGAAGTAGTACTGGACCTGTGCGAGGGACACGCCCGCCGCGGCGGCCACCGCGCGCATGCTGACGGCCGGGATCCCACCCCCGTCGATCAGGTCGAGCACCGCGCCGATCAGGTGCGCTCGCCGCTCGGCGGCACGGCCCTCGACCGTCACCCCTGCCGGCCGCGCGCCGACCGGCCGATCATCATCGCGAGACCCACCACGATCTCGATGGCTCCCACCACGAGCAGGACGACCCCGACCTTGCTCGGCGAGACCACCGGCAGCTCGATCCCGCCCGTCGTCGCCCACAGCACGGCACCGATCAGCGCCAGGATCACGCCGCTGACGAGGGTCTTGCGCGCGGCACGAGCGCCGCTTTCGATCTTCTCAACATTGCCCATACGATCGTATTGTACAGACGTACTGTACGACCGTATAGGGCACCCCGGGCGGGCTCTTTCGATCGATTGCGGGACGCGGGTCACGACGAGGTGGCCGCTTAGCACGACGCAGGATCCGACGGCAAATCGCGCCCCGAAAATCCAGATCATGAAACGATGTCGGGTTCCTCGGCCGGCTGCTGCATCGTGGCGTCCGAAGGGCGCGCACGCATCGGATTCCCGCGCGCCGACACCGCGAAAGGCAAGACATGTCCGAGAACGACAACGCCCCCGACAACAACGACCTCGGGCTGCCGGAGAAGCCCGAGCAGAAGCGACGGGGCGTCCTGCTGGGCCTGGCCGCGCTGGTGGTGATCGCCGTCGTCGCGGTGGTCGTCGTGGTGCAGGGCGGCTCGACCGACACCGCGGCCGGCCGCACCAAGGTGCGCATCGGCGTGACCGACGCCAGCAAGTCGTACTGGAAGACCTACAAGGACCTCGCCGCCGCCCAGGGCATCGACCTCGAGACGGTCAACTTCAGCGACTACCACCAGGCCAACCCGGCGCTGTCGCAGAAGCAGATCGACGTGAACCTCTTCCAGCACCTGCTCTTCCTCGCCAACTACAACGCGTCCAATTCGGACACCCTCACCCCGATCGGCTCCACCTACGTCGTGCCGCTGAGCCTGTACTCCCGCAAGCACGCAGGCGTCGCCGACGTCCCGCAGGGCGGCACCGTCGCGATCCCGAACGACCCCACCAACCAGGCGCGGGCGCTGCTGGTCCTCCAGCAGGCCGGGCTGATCAAGCTCAGGGACGGCGGGACCGTGCTCGCCACCCCGGCCGACATCGACGCCGCGGCCTCGAAGGTGACCGTCACCCCGGTCGATGCCGCGCAGACCGTCGCGTCGCTGCCGTCGGTGGACGCGGCGATCATCAACAACAACTTCGCCCTCGACGCCGACCTCGACCCGAGCAAGGCGCTGTTCGGCGACGACCCCGACAGCCCGGCCGCCGCGCCCTACATCAACGCGTTCGTCGTCCGCGCCGAGGACCGGGACAACCCGACCTACCACAAGCTCGTCGAGATCTACCGGGACAAGCGCGTCTCCGGGCAGGCCGAGGCCGACTCGAAGGGCACGTCGGTGCTCGTCGACCGCCCGCAGGCCGAGCTGGAGGGCATCCTGGCCGACCTCACGCAGACCGTGAAGGCCGCCAAGTGAGCACGGGATCCCCGCTCATCGAGTTCCGCGGCGTCGGCAAGACCTTCGGCGCCGGCGACCGCGCGGTCACCGCGCTGGCGGACGTCGACCTGACCATCGACGCCGGCGAGGTGTTCGCGATCATCGGCTACTCCGGGGCGGGCAAGAGCACCCTGGTCCGGCTGATCAACGCGCTGGAGCCGGTCAGCGCCGGGCGGGTCGTCGTGGGCGGCACCGACATCACCGGTCTGCCCGAGCGGCGGCTGCGCGAGGTCCGGCTCGGCATCGGCATGATCTTCCAGCAGTTCAACCTGCTCCGCTCGCGCACCGTGTTCGGCAACGTGGCCTATCCGCTGAAGATCGCGGGCTGGGACAAGCGGCGGCGCGAGGAGCGGGTCGCGGAGCTGCTGCGGTTCGTCGGCATCGCCGACAAGGCCTGGCACTACCCCGACCAGCTCTCCGGCGGGCAGAAGCAGCGGGTCGGCATCGCCCGGGCGCTGGCGACCAACCCGGAGATCCTGCTCGCCGACGAGTCCACCAGCGCGCTCGACCCGGAGACCACCGGCGAGGTGCTGCGGCTGCTCAAGCGGGTCAACACCGAGCTCGGGGTGACCATCGTGGTGATCACCCACGAGATGGAGGTGGTCCGGGAGATCGCCGACCGGGTGGCGGTGCTCGACGCCGGGCGCGTCGTCGAGCAGGGCAGCGTGGTGGACGTGTTCTCCGCGCCCAAGACCGCGATCACCCGCCGGTTCGTCGAGACCGTGCTGCACGACCAGCCCGACGGCGAGAACCTCGCCAGGCTGCGCGCCCGGCACGACGGCCGGCTGGTGACCGCGAGCATCCGCGACGACCGGCGGATCGGCGCCGTGCTGTCCAACGCACTGGGCAGGCACGGCGTCCGGTTCGAGATCGTCTACGGCGGGATCAAGGAGCTCGGCGGCGAGTCGCTGGGCAGGCTGACGCTGGAGCTCAACGGCGCGGCCGACGGCGTCGACGCGCTGATCGCCGAGCTCCGCGAGATCACCGAGGTGCAGGAGCTGGTGGCGTGAACATCGACTGGGCGACGATCGGGCCGGTGCTGCTCACCTCGATCGGCCAGACCATCTGGATGGTGCTGGCCACGATGCTGATCGGCGGTTTCCTCGGCCTGGTGCTCGGCATCCTGCTCTACACCACGCGGGCGGGCGGGATCCTCGCCAACCGCTTCGTGTTCGTGGTGCTGAACGTGCTGGTGAACATCATCAGGCCGATCCCGTTCATCATCTTCATCACGGCGATCGGCCCGCTGACGATCCAGGTCGTCGGCACCACCCTGGGCACCACCGCGGCCACGTTCGCGCTGACCGTGGCGGCCACGTTCGGCATCTCGCGGATCGTCGAGCAGAACCTGGTGACCATCGACCCCGGGGTCATCGAGGCGGCCCGCGCGATGGGGGCGAGCCCGCTGCGGATCATCGTGGGCCTGCTGGTGCCGGAGGCGCTCGGGCCGCTGATCCTCGGCTACACCTTCGTGTTCGTCGCGGTCGTCGACATGACGGCCGTCGCGGGCGCGGTCGGCGGCGGCGGGCTCGGGGACTTCGCCATCACCTACGGCTACCAGCGCTTCGAGTGGGGCATCACCGCGATCGCGGTGCTGATCATCATCGTGCTGGTGCAGGCGGCCCAGTACCTGGGCAACCTGCTGTCCCGCAAGGCGCTGCGCGGCTGATCAGCCCGGTGAGCGCCCGTTCCGGCGGGCGCTCACCGGCGCGTCGGTGTCCAGGCGCTCCGCGATGAGGTCCAGCAGCGAGTCCACCTCGGCCCGGTCGTAGCCGGTGCCCGGCTCGGGCTGCGCGCGGAACACGACGGATTGCACGTCGCGCGAGGTCAGCGTGTCGGCGCCGCGCAGGGTGTCGACGACGCGGGCCAGGAAGTCATCGACCTCGTCCTCGTCGTAACCGTGCTCGTTGCCGGCGGAACCGTGCAGCACCACGCTGCCGATCGCCTCCGGGGTGAGCTGGGGCGCCCCGGCCGCCAGCGCGCGCGGGAAGGCGCGGGCGATCGACATCCCCTGCGCGGGGACGGATTGCGGCCGCTGCCGCGGGGTCATGTTCTTGATCATCGTGGAGACCATGACGAGGAAGGCGAAGACACTGGCCTCCTGGTAGCCCGGCCGGCCCGGCCCCGGCGGGTTGAACCGGGCGCCCAGCACGTCCTGCGCGGTCAGCGTGTCGGCACCGCGGAGGGTGGCCTCGACGCGGTCCATGAACGCATCGACCTCGGCCTTGTCCAGCACGTTCTGCTGCGCCGCCGAACTGCTGAACACCTCGACGCGCCCCGGCTGCACGGCCTCGCGGCGCCGGGGCACCCGCTCCACGGCCGGGGCCGCGCGCCGGACCACGGTCTTCTCCTCGCTCACCGCGCCGCTCCGCTTCCCGCGGCGCTCGGATTCCCGCACCTCGCGCTTCATCAGGGTGAGCGCGATCTGGTCCAGGAACTCGGCGACCTGGGCCTTCTTGTATGCCCGGCCGGGCCTACCCGGGCTGAACCGCGCCGTGAGCACGTCGCGCGCGGTCACCAGCCGCTTCCCGCGCAGCGTCGCCTCGACGCGTTCGAGGAATTCGTCCACCTCACGCTCGTCGAAGCCGCGGTCGCGCCGCCAGCTCCTGGCGAAAGCAACGTTGCGCACGTCGTCGGGGGTGAGCATCCTCGGGCCTCCAGGGCATGTGCCGCCAACTTCCGGACGCTTGCCCGGCGGGTTGACCGCCCGAGCCCCCGACCGCCCGTTCTGCGCGAACAGCTTGCCCGGGGCGGCGCGCGAGATCAACCCTTCCGGGCACCCTCGAAATGGGGCGTTCGTCGCACGCTGCGCCGAGCACCCGGTCGACTGCGGACAGTGGCCCCGGTGGCTGCGCCCGAACGGTCCAACCAGCTTGGTCGTCCACTGAGGACAACGAGCGTGGTGGCCCGCGCCGGGCCCGCGCGCCAGGATGGGAAGCACCGAACGCGCGAACACCGGAGGACTCCATGACCGACAACCCCGGCGAGCAGCCGAAGATCCAGCGATCGCCCAAGCGGGTGCGCACCTACCTCGGCGGGCGGCTCGTCGCGGACTCCAGGCGCCCGATGCTCGTGTGGGAGCACCCCTACTACCCGACCTACTACCTGCCGGCCGATGACGTCCAGGCGCAGCTGCGCCCGACCGGCGGCACGCGCCGCGTCGACCTGCTGGGCGACGGAGACGTCCACGACGTGCTGGTCGACGGAGCTTCCGCAGAGGGCGCCGCCGTCCGGTTCCCGGACTCCTCCCCCGCCCAGGGCCTGGTGCGGATCGACTGGGACGCCATGGACGAGTGGTTCGAGGAGGACGAGCCCGTCTACGTCCACCCGCGCGACCCGTACAAGCGGGTCGACATCCTGGCCGGCTCGCGGCACGTCGTCGTGCGCGTCGGCGGCGTCGTGGTGGCCGACTCGCGGCGCCCGCAGATCCTCTTCGAGACCGGCCTGCCGCCGCGCTACTACCTCCCGCTGGCCGATGTCCGGATGGACCTGCTGCGACCGTCGGACCGGCGGACCCAGTGCCCCTACAAGGGGACCGCGTCGTACTGGCACGTGGTGGTCGACGGCACCGAGCACGCCGACATCGTCTGGGCCTACCGCACGCCGCTGCCGGAGAGCCAGAAGATCGCCGGCCTCGCCTGCTTCTACGACGAGCGGGTGGAGGTCACCATCGACGGCGAGGTCCAGGAGAAGCCGCACACGCCGTTCTCCTGACCCACGTCGACCGTCCACCGTGGACGATCGGCAAAATCGCTTTCGCCCCGGCCGGGCGGAATGCGAAGATCACCCCATGCCCGCATCCCGCCGCGAACTGCTGCGCTGGCAGTTCGACCTGACCTGGTCGCTGTTCGAGTTCCACCTGGAACGGCTGAGCCCCGAGGACTTCCGCTGGGAGCCCGCGAAGCACTGCTGGACGATGCGCCGGGGCGAGGACGGGGCGTGGGTGCCGGACTGGGCCGACGCCGAACCCGATCCCATCCCGGTGCCCACCATCGGCTGGATCACCTGGCACATCGGCTGGTGGTGGAGCGTGACCATCGACCACGCGCGGGGCGTGCCGCCGCGCGACCGGACCGAGGTCGAGTGGCCCGGCGCCGGGCAGCCGGCCATCGACTGGCTGCGCGGGCTGCGCGCGGACTGGCTCGCCGTGCTGGACGAGTTCACCGACGCCGATCTGGACGCCGTCGCGTCGTTCCCCTGGCAGAACGACCCCGAGATGACCGTGGCGCACACGGTCGGCTGGGTCAACGCGGAGCTGATGAAGAACGCCGCCGAGATCGGCCAGCTCCGCCTGGTGCGCGCCGCGTCGTGACCGGGACGTCAGCCGAGCCGGGGCAGGACCTCGGCCGCCAGGCGCTCGGTCTGCTCGGCGTGGTCGAACATCGGGCTGAGCAGGATGCGCTGCGCGCCGGCGGCCGCGACCGCGCGTAGCTCCCGCTCGCAATCCTCCGGGGTGCCAACCACTGCGGCGGCCTCGATGGTTTCGGAGCGGCGGCCGTAGAGGCGCTCCAGCTCGGTGTTCATCCGCTCCCGACCGCGCTCCGGCGAGTCGTCGACCGCGATGTAGACGCGCTTGGCGATCGGGAAGCCGGCCGGGTCCCGCTCCTGCTCGGCGAGCGCGGCCGCCACGGTCCGGACCTGGTCGGCGAACCGCTCGGTGGGCGACGACCCGGCGCCGAAGAAGCCGTTGCCGTGGCGGACCGCGCGCCGCAGCGCCGCCGGGCTGTTGCCGCCGAACCAGATCGGCGGATGCGGCTTCTGGAACGGCTTGGGCTCCATCGCGGCGTCTTCGAGCTGCCAGAACCGGCCGTCGAAGGTCACCCGCGGCCGCGTCCACAGCTGCTTCATCAGCTCCAGGCCCTCGGTGAACCGGCCGACGAAACGCTCCGGCTCGACGCCGAACGCGGCGAACATCCGGCCGCGGCCGCCCGTCCCGACGCCGATCTCCAGCCGCCCCCGGGACATCTGGTCCAGCGTGCTCAGGCTCTTCGCGAGGTGCACCGGGTTGTGCAGGGTGGTCACCAGCACGGCGCAGCCCAGCCGCAGCCGGTCGGTGCAGGCCGCCGCGAAGGTCATCGTCTCGATCGGGCTCAGCTGCGGCATGGTGCCCAGCACCTGCTCCTGGGTCCACGCGCTGTCGAAGCCGAGTTCCTCGACCCGCCTCAGGTAACCGGCGAAGCCGGCGGCGTCGAACTCGCCGTCTGCGAAGAACTGCGGGATCGAGATCGCGAACCTCATGCGGTGATCGTAGCCCCCGTTCAGCGGGGCGCGATGCCGTTGAGGAGCTCGCCGAGGAGGACGTCGAGCGCGGCGTCCGAGCCCTCTTCCGGGACCATGCCGCTGGCCGCCAGGCTGGCGAAGCCGTGCAGCCCGGCGAACACCGACAGGCCGATGCCCTCGGTCCCGCCGGCGTGCACGTCGCCGCTGCGCTGGCCGTCCACGATGACCGCGAGCATCGACGTGCCCAGCCGGTGGCCCGCCGCGATCAGCTCATCGGAGGCGTCCGGAGCGTGCTTCCGGACGAACATCAGCTCGAGCAGTTCCGCGTCGTGCACGGCGAAGCGGACGTAGGCCCGGGCCAGCGCGGTCAGCCTGCGGCGGAACGGTCCCTCGGTGGCCGCGGCCGCGTCGAGCTCGGCGGTCAGGCGCTCGAACCCGCGCAGTGCGAGCGCGTTCAGCAGCGCCCTCTTGTCCTTGAAGTGCCGTCGCGGCGCGGCGTGGCTGACGCCGATGTCCCGCGCGAGTTCCCGCAGGGACAGGGCGTCGACCCCGCGCGTGCGCAGCGCGGTGGTGGCGGAGTCCAGCAACGCGGCGCGAAGGTCCCCGTGGTGATAACGACCTCCAGCCATGACCGGCAGCCTACCGTGGATGTTGACACCGGCAGCATTGTTGTCATTGTCAACTTTGTTGTCGGTGACTACATTGGCGGCCATGCCTGCTTGGAACATCGATCGGATCCCCGACCTGACCGGCCGCACCGCGATCATCACCGGCGCCAACAGCGGCCTGGGCGTCCACACGGCCCGCGCGCTGACCAGGGCCGGCGCGCACGTGGTGCTCGCCGTCCGAGACGTCACCAAGGGCGCGGCGGCGGCGGCCGCGCTCCCCGGCAGCCACGAGGTCCGCCGCCTCGACCTCGCCGACCTCGCCTCGGTGCGGGAGTTCGCCGACTCATGGGACGGAGACGTCGACCTGCTGATCAACAACGCCGGTGTGATGATCCCGCCGGAGGGACGCACCAAGGACGGCTTCGAGACGCAGTTCGGCACCAACCACCTCGGCCACTTCGCGCTCACGAACCTGCTGCTCCCGCGCGTCACCGACCGCGTGGTGACCGTGGCCTCCACGGCGCACCGGTACGTCCGGGGCATCAACTTCGACAACCCGAACTTCACCGGCGCCTACGACTCGCGGCGCGCCTACGGCCAGTCGAAGCTGGCGAACCTGCTGTTCGTGCTGGAGCTGCAGCGGCGGCTCACCGAGGCCGGCTCGTCCGTGCGGGCACTCGCCGCGCACCCCGGCTACGCGGCCACGAACCTGCAGAGCCATTCCCCGAGCCCGGTGCTGCGCCTGCTCATGCGCGCCGGCAACCGGGTCGTCGCGCAGGACGCGAAGGCGGGCGCGCTGCCGACGCTCTACGCCGCGACCCAGGACCTGCCCGGCGCGAGCTACCTCGGCCCGGACGGCCTGTTCGAGGTGCGCGGCGGTCCGACGCTGGTGAGCCGGTCGGCCGCGGCCAGCGACTCGGCGGCGGCGAAGAAGCTGTGGACGCTGTCCGAGGAACTGACCGGAACCGGCTTCCCCCTCGCCAAGACGAGCTGAAAGCAGCTGGGCCACTGCGGACGGATCCACAGTGGCCCAGCTGGTCGACTGCCGTCAGCCGAAGTTCGCGGACTCATCGGCCAGCCGGACCAGCAGCGGCGCCGGCTCCCAGCCGTCGTCGTGGAACTTCCGCAGTGCGGCCAGCACGTTCGCCGTGCCCACGGTGTTCGCGTAGTGCATCGGGCCGCCGCGGTGCCGGGGGAATCCGTAGCCCGCCAGGTACACCACGTCGATGTCCGAGGCGCGCAGCGCGATTCCCTCGTCGAGGATCCGCGCGCCCTCGTCCACCAGCGCGAAGACCAGGCGCTGCACGATCTCCTCCGCCTCGAAGCTGCGGCGCTGGGTGCCGTGCTTCTCGTGGTACGACGTCAGCAGCTCATCGACGACCGGGCTCGGGATCGCATCCCGGCTCCCGGACTTGTAGTCGTACCAACCCGCCCCGGTCTTCTGGCCGAACCGTCCCAGCTCGCACAGCGCGTCGGAGATCTCGTCGCGCGGCGAGTCGGGGTGCTCCGCGTAGCGGCGCTTGCGGATCGCCCAGCTGATGTCGTTGCCCGCCAGGTCGCCCATCCGGAACGGGCCCATCGCGAAGCCGAAGCCCTCGATCGCCGAGTCGACCTCGGCCGGCGACGCCCCGGCGCGCAGCAGCGCCATCGCGGCGTCCCGGTACTCGGCCAGCATCCGGTTGCCGATGAAGCCGTCGCACACCCCGGACACCACGGCGGTCTTGCCGACCCGCTGCCCCACCGACATCGCCGTGACCAGCACGTCGTCGGCGGTCTCGGCGCCGCGCACGACCTCCAGCAGCTTCATGACGTTGGCGGGGCTGAAGAAGTGCATGCCCACCACGTCGCCGGGCCGCCCGGTGACCGCGGCGATCGCGTCGACGTCGAGGGTCGAGGTGTTCGACGCCAGGATCGCGCCGGGCTTGGCCGCCGCGTCCAGCTTGGTGAACACCTCGCGCTTGACGCCCATGTCCTCGAAGACCGCTTCGATGACCAGGTCACTGTCGGACACGTCGGCGTAGTCGAGGCTCGGCGTCAGCAACGCCATCCGCCGTTCGAGCACCTCCGCCGCGAGCTTCCCCTTGTCCACCTGGGCCTGGTAGTTCCGGCGGATGATGCCCAACCCGCGGTCGAGCGCCTCCTGGCCGGTTTCCACGATGACGACCGGGATGCCCGCGTTGAGGAAGTTCATCGCGATCCCGCCGCCCATGGTGCCGGCGCCGATGACGGACACCTTCTCGACCGAGCGCGGCTGCGTCTCGCGCGGCACATCGGGGATCTTGCGGGCGGCCCGCTCGGCGAAGAACGCGTGCCGCAGCGCGGCGGACTGCGTGCCGCCCATCAGCTCCAGGAACGTGCGGCGCTCTTCGGCCAGCGCCTCGTCGAACGGCGCGGTCCCCGACAGCTCCACCAGCTTGAGGGCGGCCAGCGGCGCCTCGAACCCGCGACTGCGGCGGCGCAGCGGCTCGCGCATCGCGCTGACCTCGTCCACGCCGCCGACGGCGAGGTCGCGGACCCTCGGCAGCGGCCGCACCGCGGCGATCTCGCGGGCGAACGCCGTCGCGGCCGCCACCACGTCGCCGTCCACGACCCGGTCGAGCAACCGCTGGCCTTCGACGCCCGCGAGCGCCTTGGCGGTACGCGACTTGCCTCCGGTGATCATCTCGGCCGCCACCGCCGGGCCCACCGCGCGCGGCAGCCGCTGGGTGCCGCCGGCACCGGGGACGAGCCCTAGCGTCACCTCCGGGAGCCCGAGCTTGCTGGCGGCCGTGGCGACCCGGTAGTGCGCGCCCAGCGCGAGCTCCAGCCCGCCGCCGAAGCAGGTGCCGTCGATGGCCGCCACGACCGGTTTGCCTGCGGCGTCCAGCGCGGCGATGACGTCCACGAGCGTCGGCTCCGCCGCGGACTTGGGCGTCCCGAACTCGGTGATGTCGGCGCCCGCCGAGAAGAAGCCCGGACGGCCGGTCAGCACGACGGCTTCGACGTCGGCGGATTCCAGGGCCCGGCCCAGATCCCGCACGATCCCCTCGCGCACGGCGTGTCCGAGCCCGTTGACCGGTGGGTTCTCGATTCGGATGATCGCGACGGGACCGTCGAGGGCGTACTCGGTGGACATGCAGCAGACCCGCTTTCTGGTAGTGCGTCGTTCTCTTCGGCTCAACGGCCCTGGAATTCGGCCGCGCGCCGCTCCACGAAGGACTGGATGCCCTCCCGGAAGTCCTCGGTTGCGAACACCTTCTCACGAATTCGCGGGATTTCGGCGATCGCTGCCCGCTCCGCCGCATCGACGAAGGTCAGCGCCGCCTCCTTGGTCGCCCGGATGCCCAGCGGCGCGTTCCGGCAGATCAGCTTCGCCAGCTCGATCGCGCGGTCGACGTGCTCGCCGAACGGCACGACCTCCTGTACGAACCCGATCTGCAGGGCGCGCTGCGCGTCGAACTCCTCGCACAGGAACAGGTGGTACATCGCGTTGCCCCAGCCGGTCCTGGTCAGGTACCGGAAGTGCGCGCCGCCCAGCGGCGCGATGCCCCGCTTGGCCTCGATCTGCCCGAACCGGGCGGTGTCCGCGGCGACCACGATGTCCGCGGCCAGCATCAGCTCGATCCCGACGGTGTAGGTGATGCCCTGCACCGCCGCCACGACCGGTTTCCGGCACCGGCGGCCGAGCCCGAACGGGTCGACCTGGTCCTCCCGGCGCGGCTTCGCCGTGGCGTTCGGCCCGAAGAACTTCGGCATGTCCAGCCCGGCCGTGGTGTGCTCGCCCGCCGAGCAGAACACCGCCGCCCAGAGCTCGTCATCGTCGTCGAACGCCGTGAGGTGCGCGCTCAGCTGCTCCATCATGGCCGGCGTGTAGGAGTTCTTCTTCGCCTCGTTGGCCACGGTGATGATCGCGACCCGACCATCGATCCGCATCGTGACCTCGCCGGGCTCGGCTTCCGCGCTCATCCGGTCCTCCGCTCGGAGTCAGTCCTCTAGAACAACTGACCGGGAACGTAGCAACGTCCGTCCAGTAGGACAACCCACTACGATCGGCGGCATGAAGCGGACTTCGCTGGCGAACTGGCCCTGCTCCATCGCCCGGACCATGGACCTGATCGGCGACTGGTGGACCCCGCTCGTGCTGCGCGAGGCGTTCGCCGGGATCCGGCGGTTCGACGACTTCCAGGAGTCCCTGGGCCTGGCCCGCAACACCCTCAACGCCCGGCTGCAGCGGCTGGTCGAGGAGGGCCTGCTCGACCGCGTGCGCTACCAGCAGCGGCCCGACCGGTACGAATACGTCCTCACCGAGAAGGGCGAGGACTTCTACCCGGTGCTCGCGGCCATCATGGCCTGGGGCGACCGCTGGCTGGCGGGCGAGTCCGGGCCGCCGGTGATCACCCGCCACACCTGCGGGCAGGCCACCCGCGGCGTCGTCGTCTGCGAGCACTGCGCACAACCGCTCACGGCCGGTTCCGTCACCAAGGAGCTCGGCCCCGGGTTCCCCGCCCGCCTCGCCGACCGCGAGGACGTCCGGGCGCGCTTCGGCGCGCGACCGGAGTGACTCCTCGCCAAACCGATTCAGCGCGGTTCAGCGAAGTCCGGATGTGATGTATACGTAGACCTCGGACGGCTGTCCGGACGGGTTCCGGGGCCTTACGCTGTCCACGTCACACATCGCTGGCCCCCGCGGCGCACCCGGCAAGCACTGCACGGCAGCGTGTGAACGTCGATCAAGACAGGAGTTGCAACTTGAGCGAGCCGACGTACTACGCCCCCGAGGGCGGCCTGCCGTCGCAGAGCACTCTGCTGACCGACCGGGCCGTGGTGAAGGAGGCGTACACCGTCATCCCTCGTGGCGTGCTGCGGGACATCGTCACCAGCAACCTGCCCGGGTGGATCAACACCCGCGCGTGGATCCTCGCCAAGCCGATCGCCGGGTTCGCCACCACGTTCGCGCAGTACATCGTCGAGGTCGCGCCCGGCGGCGGCAGCACCGAGCCGGAGCCGGAGAGCGGCGTCGAGTCGGTGCTGTTCCTGCTCACCGGCACGCTGAACGTCGTCATCGAGGGCGAGAAGCACGTCCTCACGGCAGGCGGGTACGCCTACCTCCCGGCGGGCGGCAGCTGGTCGGTGGCCAACGAGTCCGACGCGGTCGCGACCTTCCAGTGGGTGCGCAAGGCCTACGAGCCGGTGGCGGGCTACCCGACGCCCCAGGCGTTCGCGGTGCAGGAGCAGGACGTCGAGCCGACGCCGATGCCCGACACCAACGGCGCTTGGGCGACGACCCGGTTCGTCGACCCGAACGACATGTCGCACGACATGCACGTCAACATCGTGACGTTCGAGCCCGGTGCCGTGATCCCGTTCGCCGAGACGCACGTGATGGAGCACGGGCTCTACGTCCTGGAGGGCAAGGCGGTGTACCGCCTCAACGACGACTGGGTCGAGGTCGAGGCCGGCGACTTCATGTGGCTGCGAGCCTTCTGCCCGCAGGCCTGCTACGCGGGCGGCCCGGGCAAGTTCCGCTACCTGCTGTACAAGGACGTCAACCGGCAGATCAAGCTGACCTGACGTCGGCGACGAGCAGCGATGGCCCGGCGGGTTCCGCCGGGCCACGCTCGTCCCACTGGTGCTCCGCCCGGGGGCAGGGGTAGAACGAGGGTGTCGGTCCTCGCGCGCTCGCGCGGGAATGCTGCACGGGAGGCACCCGTGACGTCGAACCAACAATCGCCTGGATACCTGCCGATCGCCGATCACGGGTTGATCGGCGACCTGCGCAGCGTCGCCCTGGTGGGCACCAACGGCACGATCGACTGGTACTGCTGCGGGCGCTTCGACGGGCCGAGCGTGTTCGCCTCGATCCTCGACGCCGAGCAGGGCGGCTCCTTCGAGCTCGCCGCCGACGTGCCCGCGCGGACCAAGCAGTTCTACTTCCCGGACACCAACGTGCTGATCACCCGGTTCTTCGCCGAGGACGGCGTCGGCGAGATCCAGGACTTCATGCCGATCGTGGACGACTCGCGCGAGGCGGGCCGGCACCGGCTGATCCGCCGGGTGGTGTGCGTGCGGGGCTCGCTGCCGTTCCGGGCCCGGGTGGCGCCGCGGTTCGACTACGCGACGCGGCCGCACGCCCTGCGCATCGAAGGCTGCCAGGCGATCTTCGAATCGGAAGAGCTGTCCCTGGCGTTGACGGCCAGCGTGCCGGTCGAGCCCGACGGATCGGACGTGTGGTCGGCGTTCAAGCTGCACGAGGGCGAGGTCGCGGTGTTCGCCCTCGACCGGGTCGGCGGTGACGTGACCCCGCGGGAGTGCCCGCTGGCCGAAGCCGAGCACGAGTTCGCCGCCACCGTGCGGTTCTGGCGGAACTGGCTGTCGGCGTCGCGCTACCGCGGCCGGTGGCGCGAGATGGTGCACCGCTCCGCGCTGACGCTGAAGCTGCTCACCTACGCGCCGACCGGCGCGATCGTGGCCGCGCCGACGACGAGCCTGCCGGAGAGCGTCGGGGGCGCGCGGAACTGGGACTACCGCTACGTGTGGATCCGGGACGCGGCGTTCTGCGTGTACGCGCTGCTGCGGCTGGGGTTCACCGCGGAGGCCGAGGCGTTCATGGGTTTCCTGTCCGAGCACGTCGATCTCCGCCGCTGCGACTCGCAGGGCCCGCTGCAGATCATGTACGGCATCGACGGGCGCAAAGAGCTGCCGGAACGCGAATTCGACCACCTCAGCGGCTACCTGGGCTCCGCCCCGGTACGCGTCGGCAACGCCGCCGTCGACCAGTTCCAGCTGGACATCTACGGTGCGCTGATCGACTCGATCTACCTCTACGACAAGTGGGGCGAGCCGATCTCCAGCGACCGCTGGGACGAGGTGGTCGACGTGGTGGACTGGCTCTGCGACAACTGGGACCGCCCCGACGAGGGCATCTGGGAGACCCGCGGCGGCCGCAAGAACTACCTGTACTCGCGGCTGATGTGCTGGGTGGCGATCGAACGCGCCATGCGGCTGGCCAACCACCGGGGCCTGCCCGCCGACATCCCGCGGTGGCGGCGCTCCCGCGACGAGATCTACCGGCAGATCATGAAGCGCGGCTGGTCGGAGAAGCGGCGCGCGTTCGTCCAGCACGAGGACGACGACGTGCTCGACGCGGCGGTGCTGATGATGCCGCTGGCCAAGTTCGTCTCGCCGACGGACCCGAAGTGGCTGTCCACGCTCGACGCGCTGGGCGAGCACCTGGTGTCGGACTCGCTGGTCTACCGCTACGACCCGCTGGCCAGCCCGGACGGCCTGCCGGGCACCGAGGGCACGTTCTCGATCTGCTCGTTCTGGTACGTCGAGGCGCTGACCCGCGCGGGCCGCCTCGAAGAGGCCCGGCTGGCGTTCGAGAAGATGCTCACCTACGCCAACCACCTGGGCCTCTACGCCGAGGAGATCGGCCACACCGGCGAGCAGCTGGGCAACTTCCCGCAGGCCTTCACCCACCTCGCGCTGATCAGCTCGGCGTTCAACCTCGACCGGGCGCTCGGCTGACGACCGCTCGGGAACGCGCAGCGCAGAAGCCCGAACGAAACGAGCGGTTAAGAAACAGGTGAATAAACAGTTAAGTCACTCGATGTGATCACACGGTTGCGGGCAGCATCCATTAGGTGGGCCATCCACTGCAAACCGTGCACGTTGCGTATCAACCACTGGTGAACATTCGGCTGGGCGGGATCGTGGCCATCGAGGTCCTGCCCCGTTCGGCCGACCGGCCCCCGCGGCCGAACAACCCCGATGCGCAGTTCGCCCCGGTCGACCAGGACTTGCGGCTGATCGTGCGCGCGATTCGGGCGGCTGCCGACCGCCGGGTCTGGCTCCCGCTGCACCTCACCATCCAGGCCCGGACCGTCGTAAGCGATCCCAGCGCGCTCATGGACGTGCGTCGCGCACTGTGGTCGGCCGGCCGCCAAGAGCACGAGGTCACCCTCGAGATCCGCCCACCGCTGGGCCAGCTCGACCCGGACCGGCTGCTCGCCCAGGTGGACGAACTGCGCGACTGCGGGTTCCGGATCGCGCTGGGCGGTGTTGGCGTGGACTCCCTTCCCCCGACATTGGTGACCGACCTGCGGCCGGACCTGCTCAAGATCGCGCCGGGCGTGCTGCGCGGATTCCCGGAGAGGCACGGTCGGCTCGCCATCCTCGAATCCATCCGGCACTTGGCCGAGGCCGCGGGCTCGACGCTGGTGGTGGACGGCGTCGACCACCAGCAGCAGTTCGAGGCGGTGCACCGCCTCGGCATCCGGCTCATGCAAGGCACGCTGCTCGCTCCCGCATCCGAGAAGCCACCGGAGACGACCCAGATTTCAGTACCGGTGCGGGAGATCCCAGGGGTGCCGAACAGGGAGACCACGACGGTCGCCGCCGGACCGCTGGCCACCGAATTTCTCTCGCCCGCCACCGCGCTCCCGGCCGACGCGCTGGCGGACGAGGCGCGGCGAACCTTCGCCGAACGCCCCGAGATCAGCGGCATCGTGCTGGTCGACGAGGACCAGCGGCCGCAGCAGACCCTTGACCGCAACCGGTTCCTGCTGGCTGTGACGGGTCCGTACGGGCACGCGCTGCACGCCCACAAGCCGGCGTCCCGGCTGGCCGACAAGCCCCGGATCGTCACCACCTCCACCACCGCTGCGGAAACCCTGCGACTGGTCACCTCGTCCGATCCGAACCGCGTCTACGACGACGCCGTGGTGGTCGACGAGGCGGGCCGGTGCCTGGGCGTGGTCCGGGCCAGCGATCTGGTTCGCGGCGTCACCGACCAGAAGGTCGAGGAAGCCGCCGCACTCCACCCGCTGACCAGGCTCCCCGGCAGCGATCGCGTCGCCGACGAGATCCGCCGGCACCTCGACAAGGGCGACGAGTTCGTCGTGGGATGGCTTGACGTCGACTCGTTCAAGGCCATCAACGACCGCGCCGGAGTCGCCGCAGGCGACGAGCTGATCCGGGCGATCGGCCGCAGCCTCACCGATGCGGCCACCTCGCTGGATTCGGTGCAGGTCGCGCATGTCGGCGGCGACGACTTCTTGGTGGCTTGCGCACCCGTGCACCTGGACGCGCTCGCCGCGGCACTGCTGGACCCACCACGCACCGTCGACGACACTCCGGTCACCCTGTCCCTCGCCACACTGGCGATCGACGGCCGTGGCGCGGCGAGCTACGAGGAGATCGCGCAACGCCTGGCACCGTTGAAACGGTTCGCGAAGGAGCTGCGCGGCCCGAGCTGGGTGATGTCGCGACCGGGGACCGAGCGCATCGAAATCCTGCGCGGCCGCACCGAGAATCCCGCCGCCCCGCCCCGGTCCGAAACTCCGACCGCCGCGCCGGACGACGCCCTGACCTGGCTGCGCCGGTCGAGCCAGCGCTTCACCGACCTGCTGGCCGTCGCCCCGGTCGGCATCGGACTGTTCGACCAGTCCGAGCGGCTCGTCGACGCCAACGAGGCGCTCTGCCGACTGCTCGGCTACCGCCTGGACCAGCTGCGCGGGTGCACCGCCGACGAGCTGGGCCATCCGCAGGACCAAACCCGGTCGCCGCGTTCCGGCAAGGGCGTGCTCGGGCCGAACGCGAACCCGAAGGTCCTGCAGCGGACGCTGTTGCGCTCGGACGGCCTGCCGGTGTCCTGCGAGCTGCACACCGGCCTTTCCGTTCAGGACGACGGGTCGCAGTTCTGGCTGGTCGTCTTCCAGGACATCACCGAACGGCGCCGGCAGGCCGAGGCGCTGCATCACCAGGCCACCCACGACGACCTCACCGGCCTGCCCAACCGGGCTGCGGTCAAGGACCTGCTCGCCGATTACCTCGCGGGCCCGGACCGCGAACGCACCGCGGTGCTGTTCTGCGACATCGACAAGTTCAAACGCGTGAACGATTCGCTCGGCCACGACGCGGGCGACGAGCTGCTGGTCGCATTGGCCCGGATCTTGGAAAGCGGCGTGCCGCCGGAGTGCACCGTCGTGCGCCTCTCCGGCGACGAGTTCGTGATCGTCTGCTCGGACATAACCGCGGTCGACGGGCTGGACGCGCTGAGCGCCCGGGTCTCCGCGCTCCTGCGCACCACGGTCCCGGTGCGGGGCCAGCTCATCCGCGTTTCGGCGTCGGTCGGTGCCGCGCGGGCCGATCAGCCCGACAGCACGGCGGACGACCTGCTGAGATTCGCCGACGCGGCCATGTTCGAGGCCAAGCGGCGCGGTCCGGGCAAGGTCTCGCTGGCCAGTCCCACCTTGATCGCATCCGCCGACGAGCAGCTGCACATGGAGGGCCAGCTGCGGGACGCCTTGGCGCACGACGAACTTGAGCTGCACTACCAGCCGGTGGTCGCCGCCGACGGCTCGATCGTGGGGGCCGAAGCGCTGGTGCGCTGGCCCCACCCGGACCACGGGCTGCTCGCACCGGGCGCGTTCCTGCCCATCGCCGAGCAAGGCGACCTGCTGCGCAAGCTGGACCGCTGGGTGTTGCGCACCGCCTTGCGCGAAGCGGCCGGGTGGCCGAACGCCGGCGGCGGGCACGCTCGGGTGGCCGTGAACCTGGCCGGGCTGGTACCCGGCGATCCACGTTTCGTCACCGCGGTCTCCGATGCGCTGGACGAATCCGGCATCGACCCCGACCGGGTCGTCCTGGAGCTCGTCGAAACCGCGCTGGTCGACCTGCCCGCGCAGGCCCGGTCGGCGATGCACGCGCTCGCCGACCGGGGAGTCAGCTTCGCCGTCGACGACTTCGGCACCGGCTATTCGTCACTGGCCCGCCTCAAGGAGCTGCCCGCCCAGATCATCAAGGTCGACCGCCGGTTCATCGCGGGCATCGGCGGCGACCCCGCCGACTTCGCCGTCGCCCGAGCCGTGGTGGACATGTCCCGCGCGATGGGCCGCCACTGCATCGCGGAGGGCGTGGAAACCGCCACCCAGTTCCACATCCTGAAAGGACTGGGCATCGACGGCTACCAGGGCTGGCTGTTCTCCCACCCCGTCGGACCGCGTGAACTCCACGCCATGCTCGGAACGACCAAACTGCGCGTTCCCGAAGCGCAGTAGCGATCAGCCGCGCTCCGCAACACCCTCCAGCTGGTTCCGGTCCCAGCCACCGGTTTCGGCGGCGGCCTCGTAGGTGGTCTGCAGGAACTCCAGCAGCGTCGCGTCCGGGTCGGCCGCGGTGCGCACGGCTTCGTAGGGCAGCAGGAACTCGCCGACCTCGGGGCTGTAGGAGGCGTCGGCCGGGCGGACCGCCTGCTGGGCGTACCCGGCGGGCTCGGGGTAGGCGTACGAGTAGAAGGTGCCCTCGCCGGGTCCGCCCGGCCAGAAGCCGCAGCTGCTGAGCTCGTGGGAGTAGCCCTCGACCATCACCCAGTCCGCGCAGTTGGGGGCGCCGCCCGGATGTTCCGGCGCGGTCCGCCCGGAGAACCGGGTGACCGCCAGGTCCATCGCGCCCCAGAAGAAGTGCACCGGGCTGACCTTCCCCACGAACCGCGCCCGGAACTCGGTCAGCACCCGGTGGGCGGCGAGCAGCTGCTGCCAGAACAGGTTCGCTTGCTCCGGGTCGTAGGAGGAGTGCTCGGTGTCCTCCTCGAACGGAATGGCGTGCTCGATCTCCCGCGGCATGGTCCAGATGGAGACCGGCAGTTCGAGCTCGCGGAGAGCGGCCATGGTCTCCCGGTAGAACTCGGCGACCGGCTTCGGCACCAAGCGGATCCGCCGCGCTTCCCCGACGCTGGACCGGATGTGCAGCAGGTGCTCGCAGAAGTCGAACTCGATGTCGAGCGAACGCCGGCCGTGCGGCATCAGCGAAGTGGTGAGCCCGCGAGCGGAGAGGTAGAGCGGAACCTGCCACCAGTGGTTGACCATGGGCGCCAAGGCCAACCGGACCTTCCCGACGACCTGCATCCACATGTGCAACGTGTCGCGAGTATCGACCCAATCGGCGACGCGCAACGAAGGCCAATCACCCGCAGAATCCCGAAAACCCGCCATAGCCGCCCCCAGCAAGCCGCCCCGACGGCCCCAGTGTGCATTTCCCGCAGCCCCGCCGCGCTCCGGACCATCCGGCGAAATGCATGCGCTATCGCGCCCAACCAGCGTGACGACGCCACGACCCGGCAGGGCGCGATAGCAATGGCTAGCGCTGCGCGGCAAGCCACCCGAACCGACGGAGCGCGCGGGCGAACCGCTCCGTTTCGGCAGCCAGGCACCCGAGGCTTCCGGTATCGACAGCACCGAGAGCGATTTGCTCCGCTTCGCAGGCGAGGTCGCCCTGGAGCAAGCGCATCGCCGATGCCATCTGCCCAGGAGTATCGATCCTCGCCGGGATTCCGCCGGGCACCGAAGTGTCGGATTCTCCTTGCACACCAGCACTTCCGAATGCGACGGACACGATGCAGTCCGTGCACTGCCTGACCGCTCGGGGCAGGCCGGGATTCGGCCCGTCCGGCTGCGAGCACTCCTCGACTTCGTCGAGCTCGAAGAACTGACCGCACCACGAGATGATGAGGGAATCCGTTGTGCGGCAAAGGATGTGGGAGAACCGGCACCATTCCGGGACAAGGCCCGGGCGGTATTGGACGTACCGAACCTCGCCGCTCTCCGATATCCATGTCCACGGCATCGTTCGTGACTCCTGCATTGCCCCTCCTCGGGTGAAGCGGATCTGATCCTGAGAAAAGTTGAGAAAACCTCACTAGATCTCAATAACATCGTGAGTACACTCAAGTTATCGTGAGAACACTCAGAGTGACATCGATCGATCGGGTGCACGTCGCCGCTTGTGATACTGAGATCGACGATCTGCCGACCGCCCCCGACCACAGGAGAGCTGCACCGATGGGACAACCACCTGCTTCGAGCACCGTTCGGGCTCTTGAGCTGGGAATGCGGCTGCGCGAACGTCGCGAACAGCTCGGGCTCACGGCCGCGGCGGTGGGCAAGCAGACCGGCATCGGCGGCAACAACATGTCGTCGATCGAGATCGCCAAGCGCAAGCTCACCGCGACCAAGCTCGACGAACTGGCCCGCGTCTACGAGCTCTCCGACGACGAGCGCGCGGAACTCGAAGAGCTGCGCGCCCAAGCCGAGCAGCGCGGCTGGTGGGACGACTACGCCCGCATGTACTCGGAAGACTTCCTGCGCTTCCTGGGTCTAGAGGCTGGTGCGACTGCGACGCGCGAGTACGCACCCGAGACGATTCCCGGTCCATTGCAGACCGCCGACTACGCCCGTGCCATGGTTCGCGGCGGTTCGCCCTACATCAAGCCGGTTGATGTAGGTCCCCGCGTCGAATCCCGACTCGCCAGGCAAATGCGCCTCGAAGGTCCCGATCCGCTCGCCTGCACGGTCATCATCGGCCAAACCGCCCTCCGGCAAGAAGTCGGCAGTCGCGACGTCATGGCCAACCAGCTCGCTTGCTTGGCAAAGCTCAGCGAAGAGCGCCGCGACCACCTCAAGATCCACGTCATGCCCTACACGGCTGGCGCGCATCCGATCATCGGAGGCGGACTCGTCTTGCTGTCGTTCGATTCGCGGTGGCTACCCGACATGGTCTGGCAGGAGTCGGTGACAACCGGATCGCTGATCGACAAGCCGCACGTGGTTCGCGAGCTCAGCGCCAGCTTCGACGAAGCGGCCGAACGCGCCCTGGATCTCGATGCTTCGCTTGAGATGATCCATCAGGTCCGCAAGGAGATGGAGAAGTCATGAACACCGCTGCCTCGTCCCCGAAGCCGACAACCGGCTGGTTCAAGAGTTCGTTCAGCAACCCATCGCAAGCCTGCGTCGAGATCCGTTTCGCAGATGATCTGGTGCAGGTCCGGGATTCGAAGGACCGCGGCGAAGGTCCCGTCATCGACGTGCTCGGCCGCGAGTGGCCGACCGTGCTCGCCGAGGTCGCCGGGCTGGTTCCCAGGGGTACCAACCGCGCCATCCGCATCGTGCGGCACGCCGACGGCGGAGCCGATTTCCAGCCGCTGCCCGCGCGCTCGTTAGCCCTGCGCTACACAGCGGCGGAGTGGGACGCCTTCGTGGCCGGGGTCCGTGCCGGGGAGTTCGACCTGCCGCGCTCCGTCCGGCCAGCGGCCTGATCTGCTCGGGGCCGTGAGGGTTCTGGGTTGCCGTGGCGGTCCAGAAGGCTCGCGGCCCCGTTACCGGACAGCAGATGCCGCAGGGCGCGATCGAGCAACCGAACGCCTTCGATGATCTTCGTTCGCGCCGATCAACCTCCTGGGCTGCCGGACGTCCCAATACCGGGAACGCCGCTTTCACCGAGGAGATAACGTGCTGGGTCGACGAGGGTTCGCCGCGATTGCCGTCGCCGTTGGTTGCTTCATCGCAGGCTGCGCGCCCGAAGGCCCTGCGCCGTTGGACCGGGCGAAGGCCGACCTCCAGGCGACCCAGTCCGCCGGCTCCACCGCCTTGCAGTTCGCAAGCGCATCGGCCGGTGCCGACCTCCCTTGCGAAGGGACGGACGATGACGACAAGACTTTCTACGGAACTACCAAGGCCAGAGCCGCGACCGAAGCCACGCGCGTCAGTCCCGAGCAGGCACGCCAGTACCTCGATGCCGTCGAAACCTTATGGCGCGGTCGCTCGAACTGGCTCGACCACAATCGCAGCACTCCCGAGATCGCGGAGATGGTCTACGTCTCGGTGGACAGCAGCGACGACTACCTGATCATCGCCCGGTACGACCCAGGCGCCGAGACGGTCGACGTGAGCGCCGAGTACACCTGTCAACCTTGATCGGCGGGCCGGTCGACCGATCGCGCCGGGTCGCCGTGACATCATGTGGTGCTGTGGAGTCCACCCGTATCGACCGCTGGCTCTGGGCCGTCCGGCTGACCAAGACCCGCCCGGACGCCGCCGCCGCTTGCCGCGGCGGGCACGTGCGCGTCAACGACCGCCCCGCCAAGCCCGCGACCACCGTGTGTCCCGGCGACGAGGTCCGAGCCCGCGTCGGCGACCGGACCCGCGTCGTCGAGGTCGTCCGGGTGATCCAGCGGCGCGTCGGCGCGGCCGATGCCTCCACCTGCTACATCGACCGGACACCGGCTCCGCCGCCGGAGACCTCGGTGCCGGTGGCCCGCCGCGAGCGCGGTGCCGGGCGGCCGACCAAGCGCGACCGCCGGATGATCGACAAGTTCCGCGAGCGGGGCGCCTGAACAGCGCCGTCAGCGGTCAGTTCCCGCTCCATCCGGGAAGAAGCGGGTCACCACGGCCGTTTTCCCAGGCCCACCGCCGCTGAGGCCGCTGGCTTGGGAGCGCGAGGCCAGCGATGATGCCCCAGCTCCCCGTGCCGTGCATGTCCGATGGCTGCCAGCGCCACGCACGTCCAGTCTGGGAAGGTCCTCATCGTGCTCGATTTCGAACGCTGCTGGCGTGCCACCCTCAGCCGAGACACTCGCTTTGACGGGCTGTTCTACACCGCTGTAGTCACTACCGGCATCTACTGCCGTCCAAGCTGCCCAGGTTGCCCCATGAGGAAGAACGTGCGGTTCTACCTGAGCGCAGCCGCAGCGCAATCCGCCGGCTACCGCGCCTGCAAGCGCTGCAACCCGGACGCCAGTCCCGGCTCTCCGGAGTGGAACCTGCGGGCCGATGTCGCCGGCCGGGCGATGCGGCTGATCGCAGACGGCGTCTGCGACCGGGACGGGGTGAGCGGACTGGCCGCGCAGCTCGGCTACACCGAGCGACATCTGCACCGGTTGCTCAGGGCCGAAATCGGTGTCGGCCCGCAAGCCCTGGCACGGGCTCAGCGGGCGCAGACGGCCCGAATCCTGTTGGAAACAACCCGTCTTCGCATCACCGACGTGGCGATGGCCGCGGGTTTCTCCAGCATCCGCCAGTTCAACGACACCATGACCGCGATTTTCGATCGCACTCCCACAGCTCTCCGGAACATGGCGACCTCCCCTGCCCCGTCCGCTGCGGGCACCATCAGCGTGCGCCTCTCGGTCCGCGAACCGTTCGACGGGCCAGCGCTGCTGCGCTTCTTCGCTGCGCGGACGATTCCAGGTGTCGAGGAGGTCGAAGGAGGCATCTATCGCCGAGCGCTGCAACTGCCGCACGGCGCGGGCGTGGTCGTCCTGATCCCGCGAACCGGCTGTGTGGAGGCGGAGTTCCGCCTGGAAGACGTCCGGGACCTGGCCACCGCCATACATCGGTGCCGTCGGCTGTTGGATCTGGATGCCGATCCGCTGGCGATCGCCGAACTTCTCGTTGCGGAACCGCTGACGGCTCCGCTGGTCGTGGCCAGCCCCGGCCTGCGCGTACCCGGAGCGGTCGATACCCAGGAACTGCTGTTGCTCACCGCCTTGCGGCAGACCTTGCCGAGGGGGCCGAGTCGGGAGGCTGCGGCCGCGCTGACGCTCCGGCACGGACGCGAACTGCCCTCGCCGACCGGATCGGTGACCCATCTGTTCCCCACCGCCGAGGCGCTGGCCGAAGCGGAACTGACCGATGTGCTCAGCCCCGAGTCTGCGCGGCTGCTGCGAGCTGTCGCCTCAGCTGTAGCCGCGGGAGAACTGGTGCTCAGCAACGGGGGCGACAGGGCGGACACGGAACGCCGGCTGAAGCAGGCAGGTCTGAGCGGCCAGGCGGCTGCCTACCTGGTGATGCGCGCGCTGAAGGATCCGGATGTCTTCCTCGCACAGGCGTCGGCGACCAGACATGCCCTCCGAGACCTCGGTGCACCGACCGACCTGGCTTCTGCGACACGGCGCGCCGAGCGCTGGCGTCCTTGGCGGTCCTATGCACTGATGCACCTCTGGAACCACCACGGCCACGACTACGAGCAATTGGCCTCTGACACCGGGCGGGGACACACGGCACTGGCGGCATGACGTCGCCTGCCGGACGAGACCGCAACGGCGAACACGCATCGAGGAAAGCTCATCGCCGGGCCGAGCCCTACGGCGGCATCGCTGCACCAGGCCGGCGCATCAGGAATGGAAAACGTCGCCTCCTGCGCAAATTCCCCCGTCGGTGATCGACCAGAAACGCCAGACCGCGCTGTTCCAAATTCCTCGGCCGAGCTCGATACCGAACTTCGCCTTCCCACAGCGCATCCCGAATCCGAACCAGGAATCAAATGATCCAGAAAACGCGCCTGAATCATTCCACGGCCACATTGATCGTCAGCAGCGTCACGACATTCCTGTTGCCGCTGGACTACACAGTCGCCTCCGTAGCTCTTCGCGATATCCACCGGGAATTCTCGATCAGTTTCAGTGATCAGCAGTGGGTGATCAACGGTTACACCATGGCGTTCGCGGCACTGTTGATGGCCGGAGGCGGCCTGGCCGATCTCTTGGGGCGCCGCAAGGTCTTCCTGTTCGGCCTTGCCGTCTTCACCGCGGCGTCGTTGCTGGCCGGCCTGGCCCCTGCGGTCCTGTGGCTGAACGTCGGGCGAGTAGCTCAAGGCATCGGCGCCGCAGGCATGTTCAGTTCTTCCCTTGCTCTGCTCACCCAGGAATTCGCCGGACCACGTCGTGCTCGGGCGTTCGCGGTCTTCGGCGTCGCCTCCGGGCTCGGGGCATCTCTCGGACCGTTCATCGGCGGGTTCGCCGTCGACGTGGGCGGGTGGCGATGGGCGTTCCTGCTCAACGTGCCTTTCGGCATCGCCATGCTGGTACTGGGGCTGCTGGGCACCCGCGACTCGAAGGACCCCGATGCCACGCGGCTCGACCTGAAGGGCCTGGTGCTGTTCAGCGGTGCGGTACTGCTCGTCGTCTACTCGATCGTCACAGCCCCTCAGATCGGCTGGAGCAGCCCCACCATCATCTGCACTTCGGTCGCGGCAGCCGCGATCGCCGTCATCTTCGTGCCGGTGGAGCTGCGCCAGCCCTACCCGCTAATCGATCTGCGACTGTTCGCCGACCGGACGTTCCTCGGCGCCAGCGTGGTGCCCTTGGTCCTCTCGGTCGCCTTCTGGGGCCTGTTCCTCTACACCCCGCTGTACTTCCAAGGGGTGTTGGGATACAGCCCCTTGGAGGCAGGCATGGCGATGCTCCCGTTCGCCGTTCCGCTGTTCGTCGCCGGGCCCTTGGGGGAACGTCTGGCACACGTCGTCTCATCCCGTGCGCTGCTGGGAATCGGTCAGCTGTTGGTCGCCATCGGTGCTGTTGCCCTGGCTTTCGCGCCGCTGCACAGCGAGTGGACGGGCTACGCGGTAGGAGGTTTCGTCAGCGGTCTGGGGACCGGGCTCATCAACGGTGAGATGAGCAACGTGGCGATCAGCATCGTCCCCGCGCACCGTTCCGGAATGGCTTCGGGCATCAACTCCACCATGCGGATCGTGGGGATGACAGCGGGCTTCGGAGGGATCGGAGCGGTGCTGTCCGCCGTGGTCTCCAACGACCTGGCAGCCCAGGGCCTCGATCATCTTTTCGGTGCGCTCACCATGGAAGTGGCGACTGGCAACATCAGCGGCGCGGCCGCCACCGTTCCCGATCCGCTGCGCAGCGCCTTCCGCGCCGCAGCCGACCACGCCTTCGCCACCGGCATGCGCGCCGGGTTCATCGTTGGCGCTGCGGTAGCCCTGCTGGGGGCGGCTGCCACGTTCGCGCTCATACGTCCTGGCCAATCGGAGACGCGGACCACCGCCACCGAGGCACCGCCGCATGCCGAGGCAAAGGCATAGCAACGCCGGCCTTGGAGGATTCGGCGCCGTCAGGGTTTCTTCCCGGCCCGGTCCGGGAAGAAGCGGGTCACCACCGCCGTTTCGACCAGGCCCACCAGCGTGTACAGCACGATCGACGTCGCCGTGAGGACCACGACCGACGCCCACAGCTCGTCGTAGCGGAAGCCGCCGACCGCGCGCAGGATCGCTCCCCCGGTGCCCTGGCCGGTGGCCAGCCACTCCGCGATCAGCGCACCGATCAGCGCGCCCGGCACCGCGATGCGGGCCGAGGCGAACAGCGCGGGCAGCGCCGCCGGGACCGCCACCTTCCGCAGCACCGTCACCTTGCCGCCGCCGTAAGCCGTGACCAGGTCGATCGTCGGGCGCGGCGCCGAGCGCAGGCCGAACACCAGGTTCACCAGCGCCGGGAAGAACACCACGATCCCGCCGATCACGGCGATGCCGGCGGCGTCGCGGCCGAAGACCAGCATGATCAGCGGCGTCATCGCCACCAGCGGCACCGAGCGCAGCAGCATCGCCACCGGCATGACGGCCTGCTCGACGCCGCGCGCCAGGAAGAACGCCACCGCGAGCACGATCGCCGCGACCAGGCCGGCGACGAAGCCGAGGCTCGCGTCGCGCAACGTGACCGCCAGGTTGCCGAAGACGGTGGCGCGGTTGGCAGCCGCGTCGTCGTCGGTGACCAGGTACTCCCACACCGCCGACGGCGGTTTTCCGACCATCGAGTTGATGTCGAACAGCTCCAGGAACGCGATCCACAGCAGCACCACGACGACGGCCGAGGCCACCATCGGGATCAGCAGGCGGATCGCGGATCGGGCGAACGTGCTCATCCCTGCTCCCCCTTGGCCCACGGCGTGATCAGGCGTCCGAGCACGGCGAGCAGCGCGTAGCCGACGCCGGCGAGCAGCCCGCACACCACGGCCAGCGCCCAGGTGCGCGGCACCACGTACTGCTGCTGGGCCACCGTCAGCACCACGCCGAGTCCACTGTCGACACCGCCGAGGTACTCCCCGATGATCGCGCCGAGCAGCGCCGCGGGCACCGCGATCTTCAGCGCGTTGAGCACCGCCGGCAGCGCGGCGACGAGCTGCACCTTGACCAGGCGGTGCCAGCGGTTGCCGCCGTAGGCGGTCACGACGTCCAGGCTCGCCTTGTCGGCCGCGCGCAGGCCGAGCAGCGAGCCGACCAGCGTGGTGAAGAAGACCGATAGCGCGGCGAGGAAGATCGTGGGCGTCCGGCCGCCGAACACCACCAGGATGATCGGGCCGATCGCGGTCAGCGGCATGCAGTAGCTGACCACCGCGAGCTGGGTGGCCACGCCCTCGGTGACCGGGAACAGCAGCACGACCATCGCGATCGCCAGCGCGATGAGATTCCCCCACAGGTAGCCCATTCCGGCCCCGCCGAGGGTGACGCTCGCGTTGTCCCAGTAGAACTGCCAGCCGTCCTCGGCGAACTGCTGCACGACGGCCAGCGGCGTCGGCACCGCGCCGCCGCCGGCGAACACCGTCGCCGCGAGCACCCACCACAGCGCCACCAGCGCCGCGATCCCGGCGGCGCCGCCCAGCCAGCGGGTCATGAGGCGGTCCGGGCGGTGAACAGCAGCTCGGAGATGTGGTCGTGCAGCGCGTGGAACTCGGGCGTGCGCATCATCTCCGGGGTGCGCGGGCGGGGCAGGTCGATCTCGACGACCTCGAGGACGCGGCCGGGCCGCGGGCTGAGCACCGCGACGACGTCGGACAGGAAGATCGCCTCGGAGATGCCGTGGGTCACCATGAGCGTGGTGGCCGGGCGTTCGGTCCAGATCCGCAGCAGTTCCAGGTTGAGCCGCTGCCTGGTCATGTCGTCCAGCGCGCCGAACGGCTCGTCGAGCAGCAGCACGCGGGGCTGGACCACGAGGGCGCGGGCGATCGACACGCGTTGGCGCATCCCGCCGGAGAGCTGCGCGGGCTTCGCCTTCTCGAAGCCACCGAGTCCGACCAGCTCGATCAGTTCCTGGATCAGCCCCGGCTCCGGCTTGAGGCCCGCGACCTCCAGCGGCAGCCGGATGTTGGTCGCGACGCTGCGCCACGGCAGCAGCGCCGAGTCCTGGAACGCGATCCCGAGGTGGTGGTGCTTGCGCAGTTCCAGCGGCGTCTCGCCGTGCACGAGCGCGGTGCCGGTCGTGGGCTCTTCGAGCCCGGCGAGGATGCGCAGCACCGTGGACTTGCCGCAGCCGGACGGCCCGAGCAGCGACAGGAACGCCCCTTGCTCGGTGTGCAGGTCGACGTTCTCCAACGCGGTGACCGGGTTCTTGCGCAGCGCGAAGCGCTTTCCCAGTCCCGACAGCGAAATTCCCTCGGTCACCGCAGCAGGTCCGGGTTCTCCTGGTAGACCTCGCGCAGCGGGGCGAGGTCGAACAGGTCATCGGCGGCGATGTCGATCCCGGCGAACTTGAGCGAGTCGATGTTGGCCCCGATGAGCTCGTCGGAGACGGTCAGCAGCCCGTTCGTCCTGGTGTCGTCGGAGACGATCAGCTCGGCCTGGCGCTGCATCATCCCCTCCTGCTCGTCGGCCTTGAGGTTCTGGTCCTTGCCGTACTGGTCGACCGCGAGGCGCGCGGCGCCGGCCGGGTCGGCGATGGCGTCCTTCCAGCCGCGCACCATCGCCTTCAGGAAAGCCTTCAGCTTGTCGCGTTCCTCGTCGATGGTCTGCTGCGACACGATCAGCGTCTCGCCGACCAGCGGCAACCCGTTGTCGGCGAACAGGAACTGCGTCGCCGGGACGCCGCGGCGGGCGAGCGTGGCGGCGCCGCTGGTGGAGAACCCGAGGTAGCCGTCGATCTGGCCGGTGGTGATCGGCGTCGGGTCGAACTGGAACGGCACGCGGGTGAGCTGGCCCGGGTCGATGCCGTTGGCCTTCAGCAGCGCGGTGAAGGCGAGGTCGTTGCCGTCCTGCACGCCGATCCGCTTGCCGATCATCGACTTGGCGTCGGGGATCGGGTTCTTCTCCAGCGACACGACCGCGAACGGGTTCTTCTGGTAGGTCGCGGCGACGATCTTCAGCGGCGCGCCCTGCTTGATCGCCGGGGCGGTGATCAGCGGCGCGGACACGCCGATCCACGCCCGGCCGGTGGCGATCGCCGCCTCCGCCGAGGTGCCCGCGGCGCCCCCGGCGAGCAGCTCCACCCGCTCGAAGCCCGCCTGCGAGAAGTAGCCGCGGCTGTCGGCGAAGTACTGGCCGGCGAACTCGACGTTCTTCACCCAGGACAGCTGCATGGACACCGAGCCGCCGGAGGAACCGCTCGACGCGTTGCCGCCGCAGGCCGACAGCAGCGCCGAGCCGCCCAGCGCCAGCCCGGACAGACGGAGGAATCGACGCCGGTCGAGGGGCCGGCCGGCAGACCGGAGGTTAATCATGCGTGGCAGTCAAACAAACGGCGCAGGCGCGATCCATGTGCGCGCAGACGAAAGATCCGGCCCGGTCCGGACGCGATCGTTGGAGAGTCCTACAAGGACGTTACGGTGCTGTGTCGAAGTTGCAGGCCCGATCGGGGCACGTGGGGAAAACCTTGGGCGATCCGCCGAAGCGGCGCACGGGCGGTTCCGGTTGGCTGTGGGGACGATGACGGTGGGAGGAGAAGCGTTCATGCTGCCGACGGCGGAGTTGCACATTCACATCGAGGGCACCTTGGAGCCCGAGATGCTGGTCCGCCTGGCGGCGCGCAACGGGGTGAAGCTGCCGACCACGGACATCGACGAGCTGCGCGCCCGGTACCGGTTCACCGACCTGCAGTCGTTCCTCGACCTGTACTACGCGAACCTGCCGGTGCTGCGAACCGAACAGGACTTCTACGACCTCACCAGCGCATACCTGGCGCGCGCCGCGCAGGCCGGCGTGCGGCGTGCCGAGATCTTCTTCGACCCGCAGACCCACCTGCGCAACGGCGTGCCGCTGGAGGCGGTGTTCGCGGGCCTCTCCGGCGCGCTGGACGACGCCCGCGACATCTCGACCGATCTGATCCTGTGCTTCCTGCGGGACCTCGGCGCGGACGCCGCGGAAGAGACGTTCCGGGCCGCGTTGCCGTTCCGCGACCGGTTCATCGGCGTGGGACTGGACTCCGCCGAGGTCGGCCACCCGCCGTCGCTGTTCCGCGAGGTGTACCGGATGGCGGCGGCCGAGGGGCTGCACCGCGTCGCGCACGCCGGTGAAGAAGGCGGGCCCGACTACGTGTGGGAGGCGCTGGACGTGCTCGGCGTCGAGCGGATCGACCACGGGATCCGCGCGATGGAGGACGCCAAGCTGGTGCGGCGGCTGCGCGAGGAGCAGGTGCCGCTCACCGTCTGCCCGCTGTCCAACGTGGCCCTCCGGGTGGTGGGCGAGCTGGCCGATCACGTCCTGCCCGCGATGCTCGACGAGGGCCTGCTCGTCTGCGTCAACAGCGACGACCCCGCCTACTTCGGCGGCTACGTCGACGACAACTTCGCGGCGCTGCGCAGCGAACTCGGCCTGGACGACCAGCAGCTCGCGACGCTGGCCCGCAACTCGTTCGACGCCTGCTTCGCCCCGGCGGAGCAGAAGGCCCGCTGGAAGGCGGAGGTGACCGCATGACGCATCGGCTGGACGGCATCAGGATCTGGGACGGAACCCGGGACGTCGGGGTCAGCGACCTGGTGTGGGCGCCGGACCGCATCGAGGAGGTCACCCCCGCCGCCGAGGAGCGCTGGCCGGAGTTGTGCGTGCTGCCGGGCCTGGTGGACACGCACGTCCACCTGCTCGGCTTCGCCGGCGAGGGCGACGGCGGCACCGACACGTTCACCTTCCCGCTGGTCACCACGCGCGAGGAGCAGACGCTGCACGCGGCCGCGAACGCGCAGAAGGCGATGCGCCGGGGCGTCACGACGCTGCGGGACCTCGCGGGCGACCAGGCGCAGGCCGCGGCGCGGCGGGCGTTCGACCTCGGCATCATGCCGGGGCCGCGGTTGCTGGTCAGCGGCCCGGTCGGGATGACCGCGGGCCACGGCGACCTGTTCGTCCCGCCCGCGGTGAAGGAGCGGGCGCCGCTGGCCGACAGCCCCGACGAGTGCCGCAAGCTGGTGCGCACCTGGGCGCGGGCCGGGCTCACCGGGATCAAGATCTTCACCAGCGGCGGGGTGCTGTCGATCGGCGACAAGGTCGGCTGGCGCAACCACACCCGCGAGGAGCTCCGGGCGACCATCGATGAGGCGCACGCGCTGGGCATGCTCGTGTCCGCGCACGCGCACTCGGAGATCGGCATCCAGATCGCCTTGGAAGAAGGCGCGGACTCCATCGAGCACGGCACCGAGCTCACCGCGGAGCAGGCGGAGGTGCTGGCCGCGCGCGGGACGCCGGTCGGGCCGACGCTGCTGATCAACGAGATCATCGCGCGGGGCGAGGCCGCCGCGAGCGCGGAGGCCAGGGACAAGGCCGCCGAGCTGGTCGCCCGCCGCGACGAGCTGTTCCGGGCCGCGGCGCGCGCCGGGGTGCGGTTCGTGCTCGGCACCGACGCCAGCGGCTACTTCGTGGAGTTCGGCGACCAGCTGACCGAGGTGGTCCGGATGACCGAGGTCCTCGGCTTCGACGCGGAGACCGCGCTGCGCGCGGCCACGTCCGACGCCGCCGCCTCGATGGGCCTCGGGAACGTCACGGGGCGGATCGCGCCGGGCTTGGGCGCGGACTTCATCGTCCTGCGCGGCAGGCCCTGGGAGCGGGCGGCCGACCTGGCGCCGGAGAACATCGTCGCGGTCGTCTGCCGCGGCGTCCTCGTCGCCGGCGAACTCCCGTCCTGACGGCGAGGGCTCGTGAGTGCGAAACCGGTTCCTAGCGGAACGAGCACTCACGAACCTCGTGCCGCTAGGCCGTGCCCGTTGCGGGCTGGTTGTTCTCGGCGACGTCCAGGCAGGTGAGCGCGAGGTAGAGGTCGACGCGGTCGCGCATCGAGGACAGGCTTCGGCCCGTCAGCTGCTCGATGCGCTGGATCCGGTACCGGAGCGTGTTCACGTGCACGTGGAGCTCCTCGGCGGAGCGCTGCCACGAACCGCAGGATTCGAGGAACGACGTGAGGGTGCCGATCAGGTCCGAGCCGTGCACGGCGTCGTAGTCGGCCAGCGGCGTGAGCATGTGGTGCCGGAACGAGCGGCGCAGCCGTGCCGGTAACGCCGACAGCAGGACGGCGTGCGAATCGACCTTCGACCCGGACACCACCACCGGCGCCCGGCCGGGCCCGTGGCCCCGCGCGGAACGCAGCCGCCGGCGGGCGATCTCCAGCGCCGAACCCAGGTCGCTGACGCTGGCGGTCGGCTCGCTCACGCCCGCCAGCAGCCGGTTCCGGCCGGGCAGCTCGGCCGCCGACAACTCGGCGGCCACGCCGTCGAGGTGCTCCGCCGCGCCGTTGACCAGCAGCACGGCGTTGTCGTCGTCGGCGTGCACGAGGAGGCGGCGGCCAGGCGCCGCCAGCAGGTCGGCGAGGTTCTCCGCCAGGCCGTCGCCGGGGCCGGCCGAGGCCGCGACCACGACCGTCGGGAGGTGCGGGTCGGCGCCGAGCATCCGCAGGTGCGCCGACACCTCGCCGGGCGCCGCGGTGTCCGAGCCGAGCACGCCGACGAGGTCGGCGATCTGCCCCTGCTGCAGGGAAAGCCGCTGCTTCTCCGCCAGCACGATCTCGCAGACCGGCGTGAACGACCGGTCCTCGGCGATCACCAGCAGCGGCAGGCCGAGCTCGGCGCACGCGGCCACCAGGCCCGCGGGCATCGCCCTGGTGACGAGCAGCCCGACGACCAGCCCGGCCGCCCGGCTGCGCGCCAGCGCGGCGGCGAACGGCCGGCTGTCGGCGGGATCGCGGTACCAGAGGCAGCTGGTGAGCACGAGGTCGCCGGGGAGCAGGAACCGGCTCGGATCCGGCAGGTCCGTCACGTAGGCGCGGCGCACCTCGCCGGCGAGCCCGGCCGCGCCCGCTTCCACGACGGACAACCCGAGGTCGAACTCGTGCACCAGCTCGCGCAGCCTCATCGTCTCTCCTCAACTCCGGTCGGTCGCCGAGGTAGCACATCATGGAGGCCGTGGTCCGCGCCAAGGACGGTCGGCTCCGGCGGGCCGTCGAGTGTCCGTTGTGGACGATGATGAACAGCCGGTGACGGGCCCGGTACGCCGCGCGATGCCGGGTGCCGCTCAGGGCTCGTCGTGGGCGGCGAGGACGTGGTCCCGGCCTCCCTCGACGTGGGCCGTGATCGTGCGGCGCAGCGCTTCCGCGTCGCGGGCCCTGAGCGCGTCGACCATCGCCTGGTGTTCGTCGTCGATGCGTTTCAGGTCGCGCCCGGAGCGGACCCAGCGGCGGCTGTAGGGCTCGACGAGGTGCAGCAGCTGGTCGATGAAGCGCAGCGCCAGCCGCCGCTCGGACATCTCGTAGATCCGGCGGTGGAACTGGTAGTTGAGGGACGCGCGGCCCGCCGCGTCCGCGCCCTTCTCGCGCATCCGGTCGGCCATGGCCTGCAGTTCGTCGATGTCGCGTTCGCGGCAGCCGCGCACGATCTCGTCGGCGAGGTGGGGTTCGAGCTGGAGACGCAGCTCGAAGAGCTCGGCGATGTCGCCGTGGCTGAGCTCGGCGACGATCATGCCGCGCTGCGGTTGCACCTCGATGAGGCCTTCGGCGGCGAGGGCGTGCAGCGCCTCGCGCAGCGGGATGCGGCTGACCTCCAGCTCACCTGCCAGCTGCTCCTGGACGAGGCGGGTGCCGGGGAGGAGCTCGCCACCCCGGATGGATTTCCGCAGCCGCGCGGCGATCACCTCGGCGCTGTTGCTGGTCCGGGCTGCACGAGTCACTGCGCCAGGATACCCCTTGCCCAATCCGCAGCGACTGTATACATTCGCTGCGAATCAACTCGAAGGGAAGGTTTCCGGATGTCCGGTGACGTCGACGTCGCAATCATCGGCGGTGGATTGCTCGGGCTGGCAACGGCGAGGGCGGTGTTGCGCGCGCATCCGGATTCCTCCGTGACCGTCCTGGAGAAGGAATCCCGGTGGGGCGCGCACCAGTCCGGGCACAACAGCAACGTGATCCACAGCGGCCTGTACTACGCACCGGGCAGCCTCAAAGCGCGGCTGGCCCGCGCCGGCGGAGAAGCGATGATCCGCTACTGCGACGAGCACGGCGTGCCGGTCAAGCGCACCGGCAAGATCGTGGTCGCCACGGCCGAAGAGCAGCTGCCGCGGATGGACGCGCTCGAAGCCCGGGGCCGGGAGAACGGCGTCACGGTGCAGCGGCTGAGCCGCGGCGAGATCGCCGAGCGGGAACCCCACGTCGCCGGTGTCGGCGCGCTGGCGGTCGCCGACACCGCGATGACCGACTTCGGCCAGGTGTGCCGTGCCTTCGCTGCCGAGCTCGCCGAACTAGGCGCCGACCTGCGCACGAACTCGCCGGCGCGGTCGTTCACCGCCGCCGGCGACCGGACCGTCGTCCACACCCCCACCGGCGAAGTCCGGGCGCGGATCATCGTCAACTGCGCCGGCCTGCACAGCGACAAGATCGCCGAGGCCAGCGGGCACCGGCCGCCGGTGCGGATCATGCCCTTCCGCGGCGAGTACGCCGAGATCCGCCCGGCTCGCCGAAGTTTGATCAACAACCCGGTCTACCCGGTTCCCGACCCGGATCTCCCATTCCTCGGCGTGCACGTGACGCCGATGCTCGACGGCACCGTGCACGTGGGGCCCAACGCCGTGCCCGCCCTGGCGCGCCAGGGCTACCGGTGGCGCGACGTCGACCCGCGCATGCTCGGCGAGTTGCTGCGCGATCCCGCCCTGCGCGGGCTCGCCCGGCGCTATTGGCGTTACGGCCTCGCTGAGATCAGCCGATCGCTGATCTGGCCGCTGTTCGTCCGCGAAGTCCGCCGGATGATCCCGGAGATCAACGGCGAAGACCTGCGCAGGCACGGCAGCGGTGTGCGGGCGCAGGCCGTCAAGCCCACCGGCGAGCTGGTCGACGACTTCGTCATCAGCCACACCTCGCACGCGATCCACGTGCTCAACGCCCCGTCCCCGGCGGCGACGTCGAGCCTGCTCATCGGCAGCCACATCGCCGCCGAAGCCTTCGACCGGCTCGGACTGACGGACATCGCCCGGACCGTGCGCGAGTCCCCGGCCGGAATCTGACCCGCGAGCCCCTTGCGGCGCAACCACGTGCTGCGCCCGGCCGCCAGTTCTCTCCTTCAACGACGATCGAGGATCGCTTCATGACCGACCTGCTCTCCAAGCCCGATCCCGGTTCTGGCTTGCACGAAAGCTCGACCCGCCGACGGGTGGCGACCGCGACGATCGTGGGTTCCGCCTTGGAGTGGTACGACTTCTACCTCTACGCCTCGATGGCGGCGCTGGTCTTCGGCGGCCTCTTCTTCCCGAAGACCGACGGCTCGACCGGCACGCTGGCCGCCTTCGCCACGTTCGCGGTGGGCTTCCTGGCCAGGCCGATCGGCGGGCTGCTGTTCGGCCACCTCGGCGACCGCATCGGCCGCCGGAACGTCCTGATGATGACGTTCGTGCTGATGGGAGCCGCGACCGGGCTGATCGGCCTGCTCCCCACCTACGAGACCATCGGCGTGCTCGCCCCGATCGCCCTCGTCGTCCTGCGAGTCCTGCAGGGCCTGGGTTCCGGCGCCGAGTACAGCAGCGCGGCGGTGGTCGCCTACGAACACGCCAGCTCGGACCGGCGCGGCAGGCAGGGAGCTTGGCCCGCGCTCGGACTCAACGTCGGTCTGCTCCTGTCGTCGCTGACGGTCGGTGCGCTGACCAGCGTCAGCGAGGAGTTCGTGCGGTCCGGCGGCTGGCGCATCCCGTTCATCGCGAGCTTCGCGTTGGTGGGCGTGGGGATCTGGGTGCGACGCCGGATTCCGGAGTCCCCCGCATTCGAGCAGGGTGCCGAAAAGCCGGCGAAGGCGCAGATCCCGCTCGTCACGCTGCTGAAGCGGGATTGGCGCGGCCTGCTCGTCGTGATGGGGATCGCGCTCGGGTACAACGCCCTCAGCTACATCTTCAAGACCTTCTCCCTCGCCTACCTGTCGGAATTCCAAGGCGTCGCGGCGAATGTGGGCGCGTTCGGCATCGCGCTGGCCAGTGCTGCCGCGATCGTCATGGCGCCGGTGTTCGGCTGGGCGAGCGACCGCTTCGGCAGCCGTCGCGTAGTCCTGGCCGGCGGCGTCGCATCGGCCCTGTTCGCCTTCCCGTTCTTCGTGCTGCTCGACACCCGGGACACCACCGCGATCTGGTTGTGCCTGGTGATCGCCACCGGCGTGCTGGCACCGGCCATGTTCGCGCCGCAGGGAGCGTTCCTGTCCAAGCAGTTCCCGGCTTCCGTGCGCGTCAGCGGGGTCGGTGTCGGGCGAGAGTTCGGCGGCGCCATCTCCGGAGGGCTGGCACCGGTGCTGGCGTTGGCGATCGTCGGCGCCAGCGAAAGCCACGCCACCTGGGGCGTGTCGTTGATCCTGATCGCCAGTGGCGCCCTGGTCGTCCTGGCGGCCCTTCTGGACCAGACGAAGCGGCACGCCGAACGCTGATCCGCGTTCTCCCGTCGACGTTGGGACAACGCCCTCGGTATCGCGCCGAGGGCGTTGTCGTTCTCGGGCCCACGACTGCTCTCTTTCAGAGCCCGGCGGACTCCATCGTCGCCGCTTTCCGGGTCAACGCGTGACCGCCGCATCACCGGCAGCCGCCGCCTGGATGAGCGCGTGGGAGCCGCTGGTCCGCCAGGCATCGCCGGTGCCGTCCAGGGCGGCGGCGGTCGCGTCGTCGAGGCCCACCACGACCTCCGACTTGAGGACCCGCAACGCGACCACCGGGGACGGGAAGTGGCCGACGACGTCGGCGAACGGCGTGGTGGCGGGCCAGTACCGGTCGCCGACGAGGCGCCGGTAGTTCAGGTCGCCCTTCATGATGGTGACCGACGCGGACGCGAGCTCGGCGCGCAGATCGGCCGGCATGGCGCGGTAGTCCAGCGGCGCGCAGAAGAACGGATGGGCGCGCACCTCGATCCGCCCGTCCCGCAGGCCGTCCCAGATCCGCTGCCCGACCGCGCCCACCTCCCCGGCGAGGCCCACCAGGTGGCGCAGGACGCCGACGACGTCGGCGGGCGTGGCGTCGGAGACGTAGTACGGCGTCGGCTTGACGTGCAGGACGACGCGGTCCGCTCGGCCGGTCGCCAGCAGGTGATCGGTCAGCACCAGGTCGGCGGCCAGCTCACCGGCGGAGTTGTCGGCGACGAGGTGAACCGGGCCGGGCTCGCCGAACAACGACCAGAACACCTGGCTGTCGCCGGTCACCAACCCGGCCGCGGCGCCCTCGGCGCCCGCCGACATCCGGAACGCGAGGTCGGCCTGGTTTCCCCACACCGCCGCCCGCACCACGGTGTCATCGCGATCCGCCTCGCTCAGCTGCGGCAACGCGTCCAGCGCCGCCAGCGCCTCGGCGGTGCCGGCGCTGCGGAGCTCCGCTTCCTTCATCGGAGCGAACGGATCGATCCCGCGCCACGGTCCGGGCTCGAAGTAGCCGACGGCTGCGAGCAGCTTGCGGAAGAAGTAGCTCTCCGCCCACAGGAACGAGCAGTCCGACCACGGCCTGCCCAGCCGGTCCGCCGCCCAGGCCGCCCAAACGCCGTCGTCGGGCGCGTCATCGCCGAGCGGCTCGACCACTCCCCCGGTCGTCTCGCGCAGCAGCTCCGCCAGCCTGCCGCGCACGCCCGTCCCGTAGGGGAACGCGGTGCACAGCTGCTCGATCATCACCGGGTGGCGTTCGTGGAACACCTTCCAGGCGAACGAACCCGGCACCCCGATCGTGATCAACGGCGCTTCCGGTCCCACCACTGCTCCCGCCTCGTGCCCATCCACCCGCCGAAGCCTACGCATGCGGTGCAAGTGTCCACATCAGACGTCCGCGTCGCACGTTCGGGGCAACCTGCGGGTCCCGCCGACACGCCCCGAAGCGGAGGAGTTCGAGGTGCCGAAGAAGGCTCCACCGGGCCAAGATCGCGAAGCTGACCAGCACGGACTTCTGACCCGGGCGGACAAGGGGCCGCGCCGGACCGGGGCGCGGCCCCGTCACGTTCCTGCCGCGGCCATCTCGCGGCGCCGGGCGCTGAGTTGCCCGCGCGCGAGCGGGACGACGGCGGCGAGGACGCACAGGGCTCCGATCGGAATCAGGTCGAGTGACACGACGGGCAGGATCGATCCGACCAGGACGAGCGCAGGGCACCACCACGCGACCGCCTTCGCCCTGGCCAGCATGATCGTCAAGGCGAGCAGTCCGACGTACAGCAAGGGCGGCCCGACCACGTAGAACACGACGCGCGCACCCGGGATGGCGCTGACCTGAGCGCTGATCGCGCTCATCCCGGCCTTGTCGGATGCCAGCAGCCCGGCCACGACGTCGATCACGAACTGAACGACCGAGGTACCCACGCCGACGAACGTGACGACGGTCCAGAACGTGCGACCGCGCCCTGGCAACTGCCTCCGCAGCCCCAGAACTGCGGGGACGAGCAACGCGAGGCCGACGAGGTTCACGAGGTGGGCGACCTGCCAGTCGAGACCAGGCCCGTACTGCCCGTCCATCCTCCCGACGAGGCGAACGACACCGTACCCGGCGAAGCACAGCGGCGCCGCGATCAGACATGCACGTGAGAACGTCATGCACCGACCCTGGCCCGGCCCGGTCCCGTGGTCATCGGGGCTTTCCCCCAACCGACCCGGACCTTCGCCAGACCCGGACCTTCGCCGCCGGCATCATCACGACACGCCGACGGCTGTGGACAACCTCCCCCGCCTGTGGACAACTCCCGCAATTTCAATGGAAATCGAAGGTCCGATTTCCATTGAAATTGCGGACACACCGGGACTCTGGGCGCGGGAGCGGCCGTTCCGGCGATGCGGCCGTTCCGGTGATTCCGCGCGCTGCCTACCTGATCTCGGCGGCTGATGCCGCCGTGGCTCCGTTCGGGGTGGTGAATCCCGCTAGCAGCCGCGTCGGCTTGCCGTTGGGGACCGCGATCGTCGTGGTTCGCTCTCCTCGGCCGTCCACTTCGATCTCTCGGTCCGCCAGGATCGCTCCGTCGGCGTCCACCGCGAACAGGTGGATCCGGCCCGGGCCGTTCGCCTCCAGGCCGGCGTGGATCTCGCCTCCACCGGCTCGTGCGCTCGTGAGCCGAGTCGCCGAATCGCCCGCCTGCGGGGCACCGCCCAGCGAGGTGTTCAGGCGCACGGCTTGCTCGATGGAACCCGGGGAGTCCACCGAGGACAGCGCGTCCAGCGGGAGCACCGGGGCCGGTGGCGGGGTCGGTTCTCCCGCGGGCCGGTCTTGGAGGAGCGCGTGGCCCCAGCGGTACGGGTCGCCTTGCACGCCGCCCCAGGTGGACCAGCCGATCCGGGACTGGCCGGTGAGGTCCTGCGTGTCCGAGTCGTACACCAGGACGTTCAGCCCCAGGCGCCGGGGATCGACCGATCCCGGCAGGTCCTGCAGCGGAATCGCCACCTCGACCGCGTAACCGCCCCCGCGCGGCTTCGACGCGAGCTCCAAGCCCGGCGCGGTCTCCTCGCCCGGGCCCTGGTGGTTGTCCGCATCCCTTGCATAGCAAGGACTTCCGGCCCCGCTGGTGGACGGCAGGACGGCCACCTTGAAGGTGCTCGACGTGTTCTCCGAGTCCGCCTTCGGGTCGATGGTGATCTCGACCGCGTCGGTGCGCCAGTGCCGCTTGCAGTCCTCCGGAGCCAGCAACGCACCTTGCTCGTCGTCCACGACGTCGACCAGTGCGTACAGCTTGTCACCGCGCCAGGACAGCCTTGCCGTGGCGGCGCAATCCGGAGCCGAGCACTGCTCGCCCTCCCACAGCGCGGACACGTCGAGCGGGGCGCCCGGGTACTCCTGGGGTCCGGCTTCGCCGTCCACCACCGGATCCGATCCGGCCTGCGGAATCGTCGTGGCCGGTACCAGTTCGAGGGCTGCGGTGGTCTCACTCCTCACGTCGTCGGTGCGGGCGGTCAAGGTGTAGGCGTGGTCGCCGCCCTGCATCCCGGTGGGCATCCCGGGGTCGGTGCTGCGCACCTCGTACGTGAGCGACGCGGTTTCACCGGGACCGACTTGCTCGAACCGCTGCTCCGCGTTCGGCACGTCGAATCCCGGCGGCGGCGCGAACCGAACCGCGCCGGAGCGGGGCTGCGCGCTGTGGTTGCGGACGATCACCTGAACGTCGCGCTCACCGAGCGCCGGAACGGTCTGGATCGGCGGAACCTCGTTCTCAAGCAAGGGGAATCCCGCTTGCGTCGTCCACCGCTGGAACTCCGCGACACCCGGCAGCGGCGCCTGCTCTGCCACGACCGGTGGCACGACGTCGAACCGCAGCTCGCTCTCCGCGCGTCCCTGCGGGGTTTCGATCCGCACCGGGACCGGCACGCGCGCGGCGGCCTGCCGCGGCGGCGCGGTCACGGCGAAGTCGACTCGCGCGGTCGCTCCCGGTTCGATCGTCCCGTGCGCGCCGTCGCCCCGGGCTTCCCACCCCGGCGGCAGATCCAGCGCGACCCGGCCCGCTTGCAGCGCCGCTTCCGCCGGTGCCGTCACCTCGACGCGGACCTGCGTGCGCTCGCCGGGCGTGATCCGCTGGCGCTCCGCGGTCGCGGCCAGCCCGGTGCCGACCGGGAGGCCACCGGGAATCGGCAGCAGCGCGCCGAGCAGCGGCGCGTCCGCGCCTTGCGCGCCTGGCGCGTGCGGCGCGCGGTTGGCGATCTCGGTGAGGTGATCGCAGCCGACCTGCGCGGGATCGGCCGGGATGTCCGGCCGGCCGGCCCAACCCTGGCTCCTGTACTCGCGTTCGGCGGCGCGTTCCCGCTGCTCCCAGTTGATGTCACCGGCGATCCCGTGCACGTAGTACTCGGACCCGGGCGAATCCGCCGGGGTGGTGCGCCTCTCGCAGTCCGGTCCCTGGACCTCCTCTTCCGCCCCGGCCGCGTTCGACAGCACCCGGCGCACCGACCAGGGCGCCAAGCCCTCGTCGTCGATCTGCTCGGGGAACGCCGCGGGATCGGCGGCCTGGCGGTACGCCTCGAGCGCGAGCCGTGCGGCGTACTGGTGGTTGCCATGGTTTCCCGGCGTGGGCGCGGGATCCATGGTGACGACGACCTCGGGCCTGGTCTGGCGCACGACGCGGACGAGCTTCGCGAGCACGTCGTCGTGGCGCCAGGCCTGTTCGGTCAGCGGGGCGCTCACCGTGTAGTAGAGGTCGGGCTCGTCGAGGTTGTACACGTCCGTGACGCCGAGGCCGCCGACCGCGCGCCGCTCCTCCCCTTCGCGCAGCAGGCCCAGCGCCGGTCCCTCCTCCGGCCCGACCGCGTTGCCGCCGCCTTCACCTCGGGTGATGGTCACGACGCCGGTGCGCACCTGGTGGTCGTGGCGCCACCGGCCGAACGTCGACAGCAGCGATGCCTCGTCGTCCGGGTGCGCGCCGACGAAGAGGACGTCCAGGTCCTGGGCGGGACCCGGCTGCGCGGCGCCGGGCGGCGCCAGCACCCCGGCACCCAGCGCAGCCGCCAGCACGACAATCGAACCAGCACGAACCGATGGCACCGAACCACTCCTCAGGCCGAGATGATCACGCGACGCCGAGGATGGCACGGACGCCCTTGCCGTGCGCCCGAAAACACGCCGCAGCGCAGCCCGTCCCACGCTTCAGGACGGCCAGGCGTCCACCTTCGTCGCGTTGTCGCCGAAGACGAACGGGCTCTGCTCGCACTCGGCGATGAAGTCGCCGGGGAAACCGAGCCGGAACTCCACCACGGCATCGAGCTCTTCGACCGCCTCGGCGGGCAGGACGACGTCGGCCGCACCGACGTTCTCGATGATCTGCTCGGCGCTGCTGGCGCCCACGATGGGCAGCACCGCCGGGGATTTGCTGCGGGTCCAGGCGATCGCCACCTGGGCCGGCCGGACGCCCAGTTCGCGGGCGACCTCGCGGACGGCGTCGGCCGCCGCGCGGTCCCGCTCGGTGAGCGCGGCGGGATCGACTCGCCGGCCCACCGCGCCGGAGAGCACGCCGGCCGCGAGCGGCGCCCACGTCGTCACGCTCATCCCGAACGCCTCCGCCATCGGCAGGAGCTCCCGCTCGATGTCCCGGTTCAGCAGGTTGTAGGGCACCTGCAGACCCGCGAACGGCGTCCAGTCCCGCCACTGCGCGAGCGTGTTCGCGCGGCTGACGACCCACGCCGGGGCGTCGGACACTCCGATGTGGAGGATCTTCCCCGCTCGCACGGCGTCGTCCAGGGCGCGCATGGTCTCCTCCACCGGCGTGTGGCGGTCCCAGATGTGCACCCAGTAGATGTCGATGTAGTCGGTGCGCAGGCGGCGGAGGCTCTGCTCCAGCGACAGCACGAGGTTCTTGCGGTGGTTGCCGGCGGCGTTGGGATCGGCGGCATCCCGCGACAACGTGTACTTCGTGCCGATGACGAAGCGGTCGCGCCGGTCGACGACCGTGCCGAGGATGCTCTCGCTCTCGCCGTAGGCCGAAGCGGTATCGAGGACGTTGCCGCCCGCATCGGCGTAAGCATCGATGATGCGCCGGCACTCGCGTGCGTCGTCGATGACCATGGTGCCGAGGACGAGTTCGGAAACGCGCAGGCCGGTTCGGCCGAACAGGCGGTATCGCATCGTCACACCACCTCCGCGCCGACCGCCGCACGACGGGCGCGGGTTCGGCTTCGGAGGTGCTCGATGCGGGTGGAAGCACTCATGCCCACCAGGCTGTTGCGCGCCGGCTGCCGCAGGGAGGCCCTGTCGGGGCCCGTCTCCGGGCCGATCCGATTCCACCCCGCGCTCGGCCACCTAGACTCGGGCGCGTGACCGACAAAGCGCTGGGCAAATTCCTGCGAGCCCGACGGGAGGCGACCGCACCGTCCGAGGCCGGGCCGTCGCTCGGAACGCGCCGCACCCCGGGCTTGCGCCGGTCCGAGCTGGCCGAGCTCGCGGGCATCAGCGTCGAGTACCTGACGCGCCTGGAACGCGGCAGCGATCGCAGGCCGTCCGGACAGGTGCTCGGCTCGCTCGCCGACGCCCTGCACCTCTCGCCCGAGGAACGCGTGCACCTGCACCGCCTGGTCAAGCTCGGCGACGGAGCGGTGTGCCAGCAGGCGACCGCGCCCGTGCGCTCGTTGCGCCCCACCCTGCGCGCCCTGCTCGACCGGTTGGAGCCCGGTCCCGCGTTCATCGCCGACCCGCAATCCGACATCCTCGCCCACACCGGGGGATTCCGGTTGCTCGCGATGCCGATCGGCATCCTCGACACCGACCCGCCGAACCTCGCGCGGTTCGTGTTCACCGATGCCAGGGCGCGCACGGCGTTCCCGGAGTGGGATCGTGTCGCGGACGAGCAGGCTGCGGCATTGCGCGCGGCGACCGATCTCGGCGATCGGATGTCGGCAGCGCTGGCCGACGAGCTGTCGGTGACGGCGGGCGCGGAATTCAGCCGCCGATTCGCGAGCGCAGCGACCCTCCCGCCCTCGACCGGCGTCGAACGGTGGACGCACCCCATCGCCGGCGAGATCCGCCTGACCTACGAAAGTCTCACCGTCCCAGGCCCCGACGACCACCGCCTGGTCGTCCACCTCCCAGCCGACGCGGCAACCGCCGAGGCGCTCGAAGCCCTGCGCGCTGATCAGCTGGCTCCGGCAACCGGCTGAGCAGACAACGGATATGACCTCGCGGGGCTCCCCGGCGGCGTTTTCCAAGCCGTGGCACGGGTTGCGCCCAGCGCATGACTGCGGCAGCCAGTGCGGGATGGCCGCCCGGAGCACCATGATCGAATGACCGGCCGGTTCGTGCTGCCGAGCGCAGCCCGGAAAGCGTTGGAACGCCTGGCAGAAGACGCGGCGGTCGCGGAATCCATCCGGCTCCACGCGGCGCAGAAGGCCGGCTACCGGAGGGCCTCGGAACGGCTGCTGGCCGCGCTTGCGGCCGGCGCGAAGAGCGACCAGACGCGCTTCGACGCCGCACGCGCGCTCGGCCGCGTCAACCGCAGCAGAGAGCTCGCGGCGCTGCAAGACCTCGAATCGGACCAGCGGGTCGGCCGCTCGACCAAGAAGAAGGCCGCCGAACGCCTGGATCGCTGACGTCAGTCCCGCGCGTCGGTGCGCCGCAGCAGCACCAGCGTCGACGCCAGCAAGGCCGCCGCCACGACCGCTTGCGCGAACGCGAAAACGCCCCAGGAACCGACGAGCTGGCCGTCGGACCAGAAAGCGCCGCCGAGGTAGGTGAACTGCGGCCCGAGCAGCAGCGAACCGAGCAGGAGCAGCAGTTCCGGGCCGAGGTACGCGGCGACCGTCGCGGCGACGAACGTCCGCTGCGATTCGTCCCCGGGCTCCGTCAGCGCGGTGACCGCGCACAGTCCGCCGATGGCCACCACCGGCAGCAGCGCCGCCAACGCGCCGACGCCGGCCATCACGGTCATGCTGCCGTATTCGTGCGGGATCCCGGCGAAGAGCATGACGAACTGCGCGGCGGCTGCCCCGACCACGACGTAGGCGAGCGGGCGCCGGCTGGGCGGCACGAACCGCGCCCGCCGCGGCACCGCGTCGAACGGGGCCCACCGCATGACCAGCAGGACGGTGAAGGCGATCACCGCGAAGAACTCCAGCCACACCCACACATCGGCCTCGGCGTGGATCGAGGCGAGCGCGTCCACGAGGCAGTAGACCGCGTTCGCGACGACCAGCCCCGCGCCGATCACGCTCCGCCCGCCGGGCCGCTCCATGAGCACGAGCCCGGCGAAGAGCAGGGCGAACCGGATCAGGAAGTACCCGAGCCCGAGGAAGCTGGACGCGGCGATCATGCCGGTGGACACGAACAACGTGGTCGCCGTGACGGCAGCGGCGGCCGCGAAGAGGACCTTCGAGCTGCGCACCCAGCCAGGAGCCCGGACCCGGCTCCGCCAGTCGCCCTCGCCCGGCGGTGGCGCACTGCGCGCCCGGGACCAATCGAGCACCGCCGCCATCCTGGTCGGCAGGTCGCCGACGCCCGGCGGGCCGACCGAATTCCGCAATTCCGCCGCCAGCGCGGACAACGGCGCGCTCGCCGCGCTGGCGGCGACGACGCTCAGCGCGTGCGGCAGCCGCCCGCACAGCTCGATCAGCTCATCGGCAGCCTGCCGCTCGGCCGCCAACCGGTCGTCGCCCAGCCGGCGGGCCAGCAACTCGCGCGCCTCGTCCGCGCCGAGCGGGTCCAGGGTGATCGAGCGGGCACCTTCGGCGATCAGGCCGGTCAGCTGGTTCCGGCTGGTCACCACGACGAACGCGGTGGAACCGCCGGGCAGCAGCGGGCGCACCTGCTCGGCGTCGCGGACGTCGTCGAGCACCACCAGCACTCGCCGGTCCGCCAGCAGCGTGCGGTAGCGGGCGGCCTGCGCCGCCGGGTCCGACGGGATCTTGTCGTCCCCCAGCGCCTCCAGGAAGCTCCGCAACACGTCACCCGGCCGCACCGGCCAGCCGGAAGCGTCGGAACCCCGCATGTTCGCGTACAACTGGCCGTCGGGGAACCGCTCGGCCACCTGGTTCGCCCAGTGCACGGCCAACGCGGTCTTGCCGATGCCCGCCGTCGCCTCGACCGCCGAGATCACCACCAGGCGGGCGGATTCCGCCAGCACCGCGTTCAACGCCGCGGTCTCGCCCGCCTGCCCGGAGAACGACGCGACGGCCGGCGGCAGCTGCCGGGGCACCACTGGATCCCGTTGCCGCCCACCGAAGTGGACGCCGCCGTAGACGTTGCCGACCTGAGCGACCGGCCCGTTCACGGTGCCGCTCTGCTCGTTCTTGGTCTCGCCCTCATCGCCCACGAGCCACCCACCCCATCCCACCAGGCCCAATGCGACGTTCCGCCGATGATCTTAGCGCCGCTGCGACGGCCGAGAGGGGGAATCCACGCGGGCGGATCAGCGTCGTGCCGCGACGAAAGCCTCGAACTCGGCCCGCTGCTGCGGGGTCATCACGTCCTTGGGGACGACCACGGCCTGCGCCTTGCCGAACATCACGTACCAGGCCTCGGGGGTCTCCACCGCGCGATCGAGCCCCTCCCACCGGCACCGCGACTCGACCAGCGGGTAGGCGACGTGCATCCACTCGTCGTCCAGCGACAGGCGGTACCCGTGCTGGATGGCGGCGGCCTGGGTGCGCATCCCCACCGCGACCATGATCGGCCCGATCGCGAAAACCACCGCCAGTCCGCCGGCGGCGGCCGCGTACGCGACCGCCGAGGAGGTGTCCAGCACGACCAGGACCACGCCGAGGAAGGCGAGCACCCCGCCCAGGATGCGGGTGAGGAGCACGTAAGGACGGGACAGGAACCGGATCGTGCGCCGCAAGCGGTGCACGTCGTGGGGAACCTCCAGGGACATCTGCACCGCCGTATCTTAGAGACGATTTCAGGATCGGCTCGCATGGCGGTGCGGCTAGCGGCCCCTCACACGCCGCCTGGACTCCGGGATCCCCGACTTGCTTCGACCTCGCCGCTGAAGCCGTCCTACCTGGAGCGGCCGCTACCGGCCGGGCTCTTCCGCGCCGGGGAGAACGTCCTCGAACCGCACAAGGACGAGGGCTCCCGGATCGCCTACGACGCGATCGGGGTGTTCGCCCGGCGCGGCTGACGTCGCGACGACCGGTTACCGTACGTTGCGATTCGCGCAGGAGACCTGCGCCTCAGCGGCGGGATGGTATCGGTCGAGATGAGCTCGGTTCACGGGGTGGTCCTCGGGTTTCGCCCCAGCGGTAGCCGCATCGGACACAAGCGTCACATCGACATCAAACGGTCATACTTCACCTTTTCGGGCGCATTGGTACGAAGGCTTGACAACGGAACGTGTTCGCATTCACCCTTTCGTGCCATGAACCTGTCCGACAGCCGGGCAGCCGGACATGGCATCCGGCGAGTTGGCGCGATGGAGGCAGTCCTCGAGACCCTCCGCGACGCCATCGAACGAGGCGAGTACTCGGTGGGCGACAAGCTGCCCGCCGAGGCCGGCCTCAGCAAGGAGTTCGAAGTCAGCCGGTCGGTCGTGCGGGAGGCCCTGCGCGCCCTGCAGGCCCTCGGGCTCACGGCGTCGAAGACCGGCAAGGGCACGTTCGTGGTGTCGAACCGGCCGGTCGAGAACCCGGTGTTCGGCCATTACTCGGCGCGCGACCTCCTCGAAGCGCGCCGGCACGTCGAGGTCCCGGCCACGGGTTACGCCGCGCGCCGGCACACCTCGGACCACCTGGACACGCTCACCGAACTGGTGGAGCGGATGGAGCAGGAGACCGACAACACCGCCTGGGTGGCGCTGGACTCGCTGTTCCACATCACCATCGCCCAGGCATCGGGCAACCCGGTCTTCGCGAAGGTCATCGAGGAGATCCGGGACGCGCTGGCCAGGCAGTCGACGCTGCTGAACCAGCTCGGTGACCGGCGCCCGGCGTCGAACGTCGAGCACCGGCTGCTCCTGAAGGCGATCGGCGGCCGCGACGAGATCGCCGCGGCCGAGGCCATGACCCATCACCTGACCCACGTCGAAAGCACGCTCAGCAACATCGTCGGGGCCGCCGCTACCGCGGTGCCCGCAGCTGATGAGAACGGGGATAGCTGAATCCAATGACCGACCAGATCCTGCAGCCGCCGCAGCGTGGCGACGGCCCGGCCGACGCCGGCGACGCTGGTTACAGCAAGTCGCTGAAAGCGCGGCACATCAACATGATCGCCATCGGCGGCGCGATCGGCACCGGGCTGTTCCTCGGCGCCGGTGGCCGGCTCGCGCAGGCCGGCCCGTCGCTGGCGATCGCCTACGCGGTGTGCGGGTTGTTCGCGTTCTTCGTCGTGCGCTCGCTCGGCGAGCTGATCCTGCACCGGCCCTCGTCCGGCTCCTTCGTCTCCTACGCCCGCGAGTTCATGGGCGAGAAGGGCGCCTACACGGCGGGGTGGATGCACTTCCTGAACTGGTCCACCACGGGCATCGCCGACATCACGGCGATCGCGCTGTACGTGCACTACTGGTCGGCGTTCACCCCGATCCCGCAATGGGTGCTGGCGCTCATCGCGCTGGCGATCGTGCTGACCCTGAACCTGGTGTCGGTCAAGCTGTTCGGCGAGCTGGAGTTCTGGTTCGCCATCATCAAGGTCGCCGCGCTGGTGCTGTTCATGTTCATCGGGATCTTCCTGCTGGTCACCCAGCACCCGATCGACGGCAACCTGCCCGGCCCGCAGCTGCTCACCGACAACGGCGGGATCTTCCCGGCCGGCGTGATCCCGCTGGTCCTGATCATGCAGGGCGTGGTCTTCGCCTACGCCTCCGTCGAGCTCGTCGGTGTCGCCGCCGGTGAGACCGAGAACCCCGAGAAGATCATGCCGAAGGCGATCAACTCGATCATGTGGCGGATCGGCCTGTTCTACGTCGGCTCGGTCGTGCTGCTGGCGATGCTCATGCCGTGGGGCGCCTACAGCAAGAGCGAAAGCCCGTTCGTCACCGTGCTCTCGCACATCGGCGTGCCCTACGCCGGCGACGTGATGAACCTGGTGGTGCTCACCGCCGCGATGTCCAGCCTGAACTCGGGCCTGTACTCCACCGGCCGCATCCTGCGGTCGATGTCGATGGCCGGTTCCGCGCCGAAGTTCACCGCCGTGATGAACAAGAGCCAGGTGCCCTACGGCGGCATCCTGCTGACCGCCGCCGTCTGCGTGGTCGGCGTCGGGCTGAACTACGTGGTGCCCGCCGAGGCGTTCGAGATCGTGCTGAACTTCGCCTCCGTGGGCATCCTCGCCACCTGGGCCATCATCGTGCTCTGCCACCTGCTGTTCGTCCGCAAGGCGCAGCGCGGCGAGGTGACCCGGCCGAGCTACCGGCTGCCGTTCTCGCCGTACACGGAGATCGTCACGCTCGCGTTCCTCGCGTCGGTGGTGGTCCTGATGGCCTTCGACGAGATCGGCCGGATCACGCTGATGGCCCTGCCGGTGATCATCATCGCGCTGGTCATCGGCTGGTTCCGGGTCCGCGGCAAGATCGACACCTCGGTGCTCGAAAAGGCCGACGCATGACCCGCACCCCGCCGGTCGGCGTTCCCGCGCACGTGCCGCTGGTGCACGTGCTGCGGGACGGCCTCGTCGAGAGCGTCCACCACGGCTCGGTCGTGGTGGTCGCTCCCGACGGTTCGATCCTGTTCCAGGCCGGCGACGCCGAAACGGCCTGCTACCCGCGTTCGGCGGCCAAGCCGATGCAGGCGGTCGCCATGGTCCGGCTCGGCCTGTCGCTGCCGCCGGACCTGCTGGCGCTCACGGCCGCCAGCCACTCCGGCGAGCAGACCCACCTCGCCGGCGCGCTGCGGGTGCTGGAGTCGGGCGGGTCGACCGAGGCCGACCTGGGCAACCCGGCCGACCTGCCCTTCGACCCGGCCGAGCGGGAGGCCTGGATCGCCGCGGGCCGCCCGGCGAGCAAGCTGGCGCACAACTGCTCGGGCAAGCACGCGTCGATGCTGCACGTCAGCCGCCGGCAGGGCTGGTCCACATCGGACTACCTGGATCCAGCGCACCCGCTGCAGCGCGAGATCGCGTCCACAGTGGAGGAGCTGACCGGGCAGCGGATCGCCAACGTGGCCGTCGACGGCTGCGGCGCGCCGCTGTTCGCCGTCTCACTGCGCGGCCTGGCCACCGCGGCCGGGCGCATCGCCAGCGCGCCGGCCGACAGCCCGGAGGGCGCCGTCGCGCACGCGTTCCGGACGCACCCGGAGATGGTAGCCGGTTCCCGCCGGGACACCACGGCGCTGATGGCGGCGGTGCCCGGCCTGATCGCCAAGGACGGCTTCGAAGCGGTGCAGATCGCCGCGCTGCCCGACGGCACCGCGATCGCGCTCAAGATCGCCGACGGCTCCGACCGCGCTCGCCTCCCGGCGACCATCGCGGCGCTGGAGATCGCGGGCGTCGACCCCGGCCTGCTCGCCCGGTTCACCAGCGACGGCCTGACCGTCACCGACGCCCTGAAGAACTGACGCCGCAAAAGGGGTGTGCCCGCCGGAAGTCCCGGCGGGCACACCCCTTTTCGCGGTCCGCGGTGATGCTCAGCGGCGTTCGGCGTAGACGCGGCCGGCGTGTTCCACCAGGGCGATCAGGACTTCCTTGGCCGACTCGCGTTCCCGGGCGTCGCAGAGGACGACCGGCGTGCCCGGGTCGAGGTCGAGCGCCGCGGCGACCTCCTCCACCCCGAAGCGCCGCGAGCCCGTGAACTGGTTGACCGCCACGATGAACGGGATCTCGCGGCGCTCGAAGTAGTCCACCGACGCGAAGCAGTCCGGCAGGCGGCGGGTGTCCGCGAGCACGACGGCGCCGAGCGCGCCCTGCGCGATGTCGTCCCAGAAGAACCAGAAGCGGTCCTGCCCCGGCGTGCCGAACAGGTACAACGCGAACTCGTCGCGCAGCGTGATGCGGCCGAAGTCCATCGCCACAGTCGTGGTGGTCTTCTGCTCCACCCCGGCTGTGGAATCCACGCCGACGCCGGCCTCGGTGAGGCGCTCCTCGGTGTGCAGCGGCCGGATCTCGCTGACCGCGCCCACCATCGTCGTCTTGCCGACGCCGAACCCGCCGGCGATCAGGATCTTCAGCGCGGTGACGGGCCCGCCGATCCGGTGGTCAGAGCGCGCGGAGGCCATTGATCACTTCCCTCAGTACGTCTTCGCTCGGCAGTTCGCGCGGCGGCGTGGGGCGCTCGATGCGGACGTGCCCGGCGTCGAGCAGGTCTGCCAGCAGCACCCGGACGACGCTCAGCGGTAGGTTCGACCGGGCCGCGATCTCCGCCACCGACACCCGCCTGCCCCGGCAGAGGCCGAGGATCCCGGCCTGTTCCGGGGTGAGCGTCAGGTCGTGCTCGGGCGCGGTGGCGGCCACCACGAGCGTGATGATGTCCAGCGTGCCGCGGCCCGGCCGGGCGCGGCCGCCGGTCATCGCGTACAGCCGCACCATCGGCCCCGCGTCGTCGTCGTACCAGTTCTGGTGAGGCCCGTTCACGGCCCGCACCCCGATGCCGTCATCGGTCACCCCCGGCTTGGCCGGGCGAGCGGTCCGCGGCGTGCATGTGCTCACCGACCTGGTTGATCAGCCGCGCCATCTCGTAGGCGACGAAACCGATGTCCGCGCCCGCGTCGGCGAACACCGTGAGGCAGGTGCCGCCGCCGGCGGCCACGACGAACAAGTAGCCGCCGTCCAGCTCGATCATCGTCTGCCGGACGGAGCCGGCGTCGAAATGCCTGCCGGTGCCCTTCGCGAGGCTGTGCAGCGCCGAGGCGACCGCGGCGAGGTGTTCGCCGTCCTCGTCGCGGACGCCCGACGACACGGCCATGGCCAGGCCGTCGTTGGACAGCAGCAGCGCGAGTCTGACTCGCGGCACGTTGTGGACCAGCTCGTCCAGGAGCCAGCTCAGCTCTCCGGATCGTTCGGTCGTGCCAAACATGGATGCTCCTCGTCTCAGGCGTCAGCGGAGTCGTCGGTAGCCACGCCACGCCCGCGGGCGAATCCCTGCTGGAGCGCGGACATCATGCTTCGCGCCTCCTCGGGCGAGAGCGCGGACGCTGCGGCCGGGTCGGTTCGCTTGCGGTTGTCCGCTTGCAGCCCGGCGGCGAGGCTCGCCTGGCGGGTCCGGCGCGGCAGACCCCCGGTGTCCGCTTCCGGCTCGGGCTCGTCGGCCGTCGCCGGCTCCACCCAGACCTGCTGCCGCGCCGGCACCGCGGTCCGGACCGGCAGCCTCGTCGCGATCGCCTTCTTCGGCGGTCGCACGGGTTCGTCCGGTTCGGACGGCTGGTCACGGGAGTCCCCGGCCGGTTCCGGCGTGAGGATCGACATCGGCAGCAGCACCACGGCCGTGGTACCACCGTAGGGAGAGCGGCGCAGCGACACGGTGATGCCCTGCCGGTTCGCCAGGCGGCTCACCAGGTACAGGCCCAGCCGGTCGCTTTCGAACAGCTCCAGCCGGTGGGCCTCGGCGATCAGCCGGTTGGCCTCCGCCAGCCGCTCCGGGCTCATGCCCAGGCCGCGGTCCTCGATCTCCACCACGAACCCGGTGCCCACCGGCTCGCCGTGCACCAGCACGGTGCTGTCGGGCGGCGAGAACGTCGTGGCGTTCTCCACGAGTTCGGCGAACAGGTGCGTGACGTCGGAGACCGACGAGCCGAGCACGGACAGCCCGGGCATCCGGCGGACCTCGACGCGCGCGTAGTCCTCGACCTCGGAGACCGCCGAGCGGACCAGGTCCATCAGCGGCACCGGCTGGCGCCAGGCCCGACCGGGTGCGGCACCGGACATGATGATCAGCCCCTCGGCGTGTCGACGCATCCGCGTCGCCAGGTGGTCGACCCGGAACAGATCTTCCAGCGCGGCCGGGTCTTCCGTCCGGCGTTCCATGCCGTCCAAGATGCCGAGCTGGCGGTGCACCAGGGCCTGGTTCCGCCGGGCGAGGTTGACGAACACCCCGGACACCCCCGTGAGCAGTTCGGCCCGTTCGGCCGCGGCCTGCAGCGCCGAGCGCTGCACCGCGTTGAGCGCGTCGCCGACCTGGCCGATCTCGCCTTCGCCGCCCGCGACCACCGGGACGTCGGCATCGATGTCGATCTTCTCCCCGGCCCGCAGCCTGCGCATCGCCTGCGGGAGCCGCCGGTTCGCCAGTTCCAGAGCCGAGTCGCGCAGGCCCACCAACTCGATCACCATGCCGCGACCGATCCGGACCGACACCGCGAGCGCGAGAAGCACGGCGACCAGGCCGAGGAGCACCGTCCACACCGCCTGCATCGTCACCGATCGGCTCGCCGCTTCCGCCTCGGCGGCGCCCTCAGCGCGAGCGTTGGCCTGGCTGGTGTCCACCGCCTGCGCCAGGGTCTGCACCGCGCCACGCCACTGGTCCGGGGCGAACGTGACGGCGCCCGTTTCGAGCATGTCCTTCTGCATCGCCCAGAGGGAACGGTAATCGTCGCCATCGACGAGTCGCCGGTACGCCTCCTGGCCGGCGGCCGGGAGTTCGGGCAGCAGGCCACCGGTCAGCACGTCCTGACCGCCGAGTGCGACGGCGAAGGCCCGGTGCTGCTCGGGCGTCATCCTCGCGCCCGCCGGCACCGAGGTCACGATCGCGTCCTGCCGGGCGATCGTCTCCGCGACGCGGCTGTGCTGGAGGACGACCCGTGCGGTCGCGGCCGCCTGCCCGTCCTGCACAGTGGTCAGCACTTCCTCCACCGCGAACGCGTGCTCGATCGCGGCGGAGTACTCGACGTAGGCACTGGTCCAGTCCGCCGGCCGGGCGTTCTGGAACCGGTCGAGGTCCTGGACGAGCACGTCGATGCGCTCGTTCACGTCGGTGGCGAGGCTCGCGATGTCGGCCCTGGCGACGGTCACGCCGTCGAGCAGCGCGGTGGTGGCCTGCGCGGTGCGCGCGCGCTCGGCGGCGAAGGCCTGCTCCGCCGCCGGTTGCGGCGCGGCCAGGTACCGCACGGCCGCTGCGCGCTCGCCCTGCAGGCTGCCGACCAGGTTCCGGACCGGGCCGGCCAGCTTGTCGTTGAGCTGCTCGACCTGGTGCAGCGTCCATGCGCTCTGCACCGCCGAGACCGTGGCCATCGACCACAGCGCCATGAGCGAAACGACTGGGACCGCGAGCAGCGCAACGGTCTTCGCGCGCACCGATTTCGGTTGCAGGCGCGGGAATCCAATGCCGGAATACCGGCGTCTTTCGGGCATGAACCATCCATCCCGGATTTTCGAGAAACGGCTGTTGCGGACGCGGCGGGCGACCGATCAATTCACGCGATATGCGCGGCGGGAATTCCGTTGATCAAATTCTTCCGGCGGCGGTCTCCGCGGGATTCTCCGACGCTCCCCCGGCGTCGTCCGAATCGGGCTTCCGCGACGCGTTCGGCGAAATCGCGACGAACGCCGAGGTGAGGAACAGGTACGACCCCAGCAGGACGGTGAGCGGGAAGATGAACTGCATCGGCGAGGCGCCCGCCACGGGCGCGGCCACGTCGTGCAGGTGGACGCTCACGGCGGCCATGCCCGTGTAGTGCATCGCGCTGACCGCCACGCCCATCACCAGCGAGGCGCCGAACGCGGCCAGCGGGCCGTGGATGTTCAGCGTCGCCCACAGCGCGGCGGTCGCGGCGGCCACGGCGATGAGCACGGACAACGCGACGATCTCGGGGGCGTAGCTGACCATGCCGGAAAGCCGCATCGCCGCCATCCCGACGTAGTGCATGGCGGCCACCCCGACACCGGCGATCAGGCCGCCGACGAGCACCGCCAGCACCTTGGAACGGCTGTAGCCGACCGCGAAGACGCCGATGCCGACCACCACGATGGCGACCACCAGGCTCAGCACCGTGAGCGGAACGTCGTAGCGGACGTCGGTGCCCGTGACGTGGAAGCCGAGCATCGCGATGAAGTGCATCGTCCAGATGCCGGTGCCGATCGCGACGGCACCGTTGATCAACCAATTGCGCCGCGCGCGGCCGGTCGTCGCGAGCGCGCGCACCATGCAGCGCAAGCCGAGCGCCGCGCCGACGCAAGCCATCACGTACGACAGGACCGGTGTCAGCCAGCCGAAACCGAACTCCGTCATCGAGCCTATCTGACCCATTATTCCCTAAAGCGTGTAGGCGGCACCTGTCAAGAAGCGACCCTCATTGCCCCGACTGGCCGGTCACGTCGAATGACCATACTCAGATCACGCGCCGATCACAACCACTCTCCACAATAGATTTTCGAGTGACGGACTATGCGCGGTGCGTGATTCCCGGCCACATATAACGCAGTTAACTCTCCCTTAAGTAACGCCCCACGCGCCGCGAGAACGTCCGAATAGGACGATCATCTTCGGTCCTGCCGGAACGGCGGGCCGCCGCGTCACTCCCCGCCACCGTCGCCGCCGCCGCTGCGGCCGCCGAGGAGAGCCCGCTTCCACCACGTGGAGCAGTACCCGGACGAGTGGGTGGTCGCGCACCTGAACATCCCGCTGCCGAGCAGGTTCAGCAGCGTAGACGCCCCACCGCCGTCGGGGTTGGCTCCGGGCTGCTATCCCCGCATTGTCCGGGTCGGATCTTCGGCAAGCGTCCCTCAATTGATCCAGTGCACGCGGACACCATCACCGAGCTCGCCGAGGCCAACGTGCCGATCTCGTCTGGACAATTCGACCTGCAGCGACCTCCCGGCGAGCGGGCGCAGGTCGACGGTTTGCCTGCTCGTGCCCAGCACGACCAGCCGTTCCAGGCTCGGCATCTCGGAAGCGGGTGCCAAGTTCGTCACGACGTCGCCAACGAGGGTCAGCTCGGCGACACCGGTCAGGTGGGCCGCGATTCCCTCCAGCGCATCCGGGGCCGTGTGGTGCCCCAGTCTCAGCCTCCCGAGTTTCGGAAGCTCTGGAAGTGCGGTCAAAGCGAACCCGCGCGGCCAGCCGTCGACGCTCAAGTACTCGAGTGCTCGGAGGTGCCCGAACGGTGAGAGGTCCGTTCCCGGGCCCAGGTCACCGAGCGAGAGGCTGACGAGCTCAGGAAGATTCTCCAGGAAACCCAAGTCTGCGTGCTCCTGGCGGTGCCAAAGGTACAGTTGGACAAGCTCCGGGAGTTGCCCCAGCGCAGCGAGGTTCGTGTAGCTGTCGGCGAAGAACAGCAGTACCGACCGCAACCCTTGATGTTCCAGCAACGGAGTCACATCGATGTCCCCGCGCAGCACGGTACGGATCAGCTCGATCCTTCTGATCCCGGCGAAGACCTCCAGCGTGTCCAGCGGTTCGTGGTTCGGCAGCCAGATGTCGGCGCACGTGAGGTTGCGAAGAGCAGGCAGGTGCGGGATGAACCTCCTGGAATCCACCCAGATCGAGCCGTTCACCAACGGCGCATCGGCCAGCACGTCGTGCGCGTAGCGCTCCGGGTCGAAGTACTGCCACGCCATCGCGAGTTCCCGCTGAATCTCAGGACGCGGATCGCTCGCATAGCAGGCCAATCGCGACATCGCCTCCGGCGTGGCCGTGAGCGCGACGGTGCGAACGGTCGACTCCGCCGCCGCAACGGACAGGTCCGTCAGGTCGGTGGGCAGGTAGTGCAGCACCCGGTGCCCGATCGAGGCCAGCGACGCCGTTTCCCGGAGACTCCTCGGCGGTACCAGGCGATCGCGGATCACCTGGTCGACCCGGTCGTGCACCGCGGCATCCACATCCGTCACGGTCTCCAGGCACGCCGCCGCCAGCAGCCGCAGCCGCCGGGCCCGGGAGGGCTCGGCGTCGGCGCGGTCCAGGATTCCGGTCAGCAGCTCGCCCACCTGGTTGCGGTGGGCGTGACCGCAGGCCATCACCACGGTCTCCCACCACGAATCCAGGTGCGCGTGGGCCACCAGCGCCTCGATCTGGCCGTCCTGGATCGCTTCGGCGGCCGCGAGGTACTCCTGGAACGTCCGGTGCACGAAATCGACCTGACCGGGCACCGGTTCGCGCACCACTCCGCTGCGTTCCAGCAGGTGCGCGACGATCGCGCCGGGGTCGGCCGTGGTGTTCGGCATCGACCGCACCTTGCGCTCGACGTGCTCGCGGGCCTTCGCCGTCGACAGCTGGCTGCGGTTGCCGAGGGTGAGCCGCCACGCCAGGTCGCGGAGCAGCACGGACTTCTCCGTCAGGCTCAGCAGTCCGGTGATCTCCCGCTCGGCGTCCCGCAGTTCCAGCAGCATGCTCAGGGCGGCTTGGTAGAGCTCCATCCGGTTCTGCGGCAGTTGCGACGTCCGCCCCAGGTTGAGCGCGCACAACATGGCGCACAACAACGGGTTCGCTGCCAGCGCGCGGAGGTGCTCCCGGCTGTCGAGCTGGTTCATCAAGCGACGTTGGGCCGCCGGAAGCGCATCGACCGGGCACGGCAGCGCGTCGGCGTCGCGGGCGGCGTCGTGCCAACGGCCGAGGAACGTCTTCACGTCGGTCGGCCCCATCTGCTCCAGCAGCACCGAGGAGAAGCCCTGCTCGGTCAGCCAGCGCTCGTCCGCCGCCGCCGGGCGCGACGTGACGACCACCTTCGTCTCGGGGAAGGCCGCGTCCAGGTCGCGCAGCCATTCCCGCACCTGGTTCCGCTTCGCGGGCCGGAGCTCGTCCACGCCGTCCACCAGCACCAAGGCCTCGCCGGACCGCAGACTCCGGTGGACCCAGCCAGGCGGCATCAGGCCGACCAGCCACTTGGCGGTCTCGTCCAGGAACTGCTCCGGCGCGGGCAGCGGCGAATCGGCGTAGCGCCGCAACCGGATCGGCAGCGGGACGCACCCGTTCCACTCCCGGAGCCGGCCGGTGAACCCGCCCTGCGCGGCGGTGACCGCGAGCCAGTCCAGCAGCGTCGTCTTGCCCGAACCGGCATCGCCGCGCACCAAGGTCCGGTTCGTGAGCGCGGATTCCACGCGCGTTCGAGTCCGGCGGTGGTCGTCCTGGGCGGCGAACCACTTGTCCGCTGTGGCGGCGCCGTTTCGCGAGTCGTCGTCCGGCTCGGACACGGTCAGGCTCAGGTAGGCGACGCTCAACGACAGCCTGGGCCGATGGCGCATGCTGAGCCCGAGCAGCTCCAGCCGGTCGAGCGCGTTCGCGATGTACCGCAGGTATTCCCCGCGGAACTCCTCGTCGTTCTCCGCGCCCTGCGGGGCGTGCAGGCTCGTCCTGGGCAATCGGGCGAGAATCTCGTCCAGTTGGGCGGTTTGCGCGGTCGCCCGCCCGAGAACCTCGGCGAGCGCGCGGGGCTGGAACGCGGGCAGCTGCCGGATCACCTGCACCAGGTAGCGGCAGGCCTGGTCGAGGGCGAGGTCGTGGAGCCTGGTGGCGAGCTCGGACAGCCCGGCGTGGTTGGGCACCTGCTGGCGGATGCGCCGCGCCAGCACCTCAGGGTCGGCGTCGGCGTCGAGGATCGCCTCGTCGGACAGATCCGCGTCGTCGATCGCGTCCACCACCGCATCGAGCGCCGCACGGACCTCGTTGTCCGGCAACGCCGAGAACTTCGTCTCCAGCAACGGTTCCAGCTGGTCGCCGACCTGGTGCCCGATGCCTTCGGCGAGGTGCTCCAACCGCTTGCGCTGCCGCACCGTCGACAGCTCGGCCGCGGCGAGTTCCGCCAGCGACGCGGTCCGCTCCTTCGACTTGCGGCGCTCCTCCAGCCACGACTTCACGGCCCGCTGGGCAACGGCTTGGCCGACCTTGCCCGCGACGGTCTCCATCCCGGTGATGACGTCCCCCTCTGAACCGAATGTCAACCGGCTGGAACAGGACCGCCGAGCCTACTCGACGTGCCTCCGGAAGAACCCGGATCCTCGGGAATCCGGCCGTTCCCCTGTTGTTCCTCCGCCCTCACCGGGAACGAGGAATTCGCCCGCGCCTCACTGGCAATTCATCGCCGGAGAATCTCCTGGCCGCTGTCACGGCGCTACGCTGCCGCCGGTTCGATCTTGCGGAGAGGCGGACGGCGATGACTTCTGCGGCATTCCCACGTCGGTTGGCTGCGCTCGGTGCCGCCGTCCTCCTCGGCGCACTGCTACCACCGGCCGCGCCCGCGTCGGCCGATCAGCCGCGCCTTGCCGAGGAGCGGATCGCGCCGGGCGTGACCTACCGGTCCTTCGAGCTCTCCACCGAGCACGGGCCGGTCGTCGGATACCTGCTGACCGCGGATCTGCGCGATCCCGGCGTCGAACTCGACCTGCTGCACCCGCCCGCGGTGGCCGCCCGGGACGAGATCGACGACATGACCAATGCGCAGCGGGCGGTCGCAGGCGTCAACGGCGACTTCTTCCACCTGAGCGAGACGCACGAGGGCGTCGCCGCGACGGGCTCCTCGGTCGGGCCCGCGATCGCCGACGGCGTGGACCTGAAAGCCGCCGTTCCCAACGGGCAGCGCTTCGGCCCGGGATTGCCCGCGGGAACCTCGACGAAGGACGTGTTCGGTCTGGGCGTCGACCGGCGCGCGCGAGTCTCCAGCGTGTCGTTGACCGGCGTGGTGCGCAGCGGCGGGACGACGGCCGACCTCGCGGGCCTGAACCAGTACGCGGTGCCAGTCGGCGGAATCGGGCTCTACACCTCGGCGTGGGGCGAGGTCTCCAGGGCGCGAGCGGTGTGCGGCACCGACACCGATCGCTCCGCGCCGTGCACCACCGACACCGAAGAAGTGGTCGTCCGCAACGGCGTTGTCAGCGCCGAGCACGACGAGCCGGGCGCCGGCGCCATTCCCGGTGACACCGTCGTCCTCGTCGGGCGCGAGGAAGGCGCCATCGAGCTGGAGAAGCTCAACCTCGGCGACCGGGTCGTGGCCGAGTCCCGGCTGGAGGCGACCGAGGCACCGCCGCTGGAGTTCGCCGTCGGCGGATTCCCGATCCTCCGCGCCGGAAAGCCGTTGCCCGGCCTGGAGACCGGGCCGTTGGCGCCGCGCACCGCCGCGGGCGCCAGCTCGGACGGGCGGATCGCGTACCTGTTGACCGTGGACGGGCGCTCCGCCGCCAGCACCGGGCTGAGCGTCCGCGAGCTGGCCGATCTGATCCGGTCCTTCGGGGCCGCCGATGCCGTCAACCTCGACGGCGGCGGCTCGTCGACCTTGGCGGCACGCGACCCCGGTCAGCCCCGGGCGGTGATCAAGAACGTTCCCTCCGACGGCGTTCCCCGCGCCGTGGCGAACGGGATCGGCGTCTTCTCCACCGCCCGCTGACGAACCCGCGTTCTAGGAACACCTCGGCTCGCACCAGGACCAGATCCGAGAGACGCCGGCTTCAGACGACCTGTCCGCGCAGCGGAACCCGGTTCCACCACGTCACGCAGCGCCAGACCCACTCCAGCGGCCCGAATGCGAATCTGCTCAGCCACCAGCGCGAGAACACCCACTGCACCACCAGGATCCCGGCGGCCAGCAGCAGCATCAGGTCGTACCGGATGGAGTCCTGCCCCAGGCCGATCACCGGCGCCACCGCCAAGGTCAGCAGGGTGGCGGTGATGAAGTTCGTCAGCGCCATCCGCCCCAGCGGCGCGAACGCCGCGGAAAGCACGCCACCGGCGCGAGTCCTGCACAACAGCAGGAAACCGGACGCATAGGCGAGCCCACCGAGCAGTCCCGCCGCCGCCCAGATCACGAAGAACGACGCCGAGCCCTTGCTGTTGACCTGCAACCAGAGGGCGAAACCGGCCAGCACCGCGGAGAGCCCGAAGGTGATCGCGAGCTGCCCCGCCCGGCGGTCGAGCGTGTCGATCACGCCGTACCGGACGGTGGCCGCGCCGAGCAGGAACAGGCCGGGGACCAGGCCCACTCCGCCGCTCAGCCCGAACAACCCCACCGCGAGCAGCCCGGCGCCGCCCCAGAGCGCGACCCACCGCGGCAGCACCGACGTCGGCAACAGCACGATCAGACCGACGATCGCGTAGATCAGCAGCGGCTCGCCCGGCAGCAGGAACTGGTGCCCGATCCCGATGACCAGCAGCGCCAGCAGCCTCCGCAGCAGCAGCACCCGGGGCCGGGCCGCTCGCCCGGTCGCGCGGTCCAGGAACAGCGCGAATCCCACGCCGAACAGGAACGCGAAGATCGGGTGGAACCGCTGCTGCACGAACATGTTCAGCGCCGAGCGGACCGGATCGGCCACCCCGATCGCAGGCCCCCAGCCCATGTGCACGATGTCCGGGATGTTGACGAACAGGATCCCGCACAGCGCGAACCCGCGCAGCGAGTCGAGATCACCGATGCGCCGCCGCACCGGTCGTGCCGCCACGGCAGTCGTCATCGACCCCACCCCCGCGATCCGCACGACGCGAGCCCGTCCGCGCGCCGAACCGCTTGCCGGCGCATCAGAACCACGGTCACCGGCCAGGGCTTCATCGCCCCGGCACCGGCCGCTGAGCTTGACACGAGTTCCTCCTGACATCGCAGCCAACCCGGCCCATCGCCGAGTCCGATCACGATCAGGATCGCCGCGACCACCCCCATCGCGGATCATCCGCAAGGCCGAGTCCGGCCCGCACCGGTCAGCCGATCGGCCACCAAGAACGAGCCATTCGGCCGGGAAGGCCGGAAAGCGCCTCCTCGCACCGATCCCGTCTGCTACCGGGGAGCCCCATATCGCCCACCGGCCCCGGAATCCTGGGGCTAGGGTCGGTTCCATGGTTGATCGGTTCCAGGTCGTTCCATCCGTCTACATCGCGCTCCGCAGGTCGGCCGCCCAGGAGGAGGTGCTGCTGCAGCTGCGCCGCAACACCGGGTACATGGACGGGCATTGGGCGATGGCCGCGGCGGGCCACGTCGAATCCGGTGAGTCCGTCATCGACGCCGCGCGCCGGGAAGCCGCCGAAGAACTCGGCATCGACATCTCCGCCGAAGACCTCGTGCCGCTGTCGGTCATGCACCGAACTCAGGGCGACCACCGGGCGATCAACGAACGGGTGGACTTCTTCTTCGAATGCCGCCGCTGGACCGGCCGGCCCAGGCGGGCCGAGCCCGAGAAGACCGCAGATCTGCAGTGGTTTCCGCTGGACACGCCGCCGAGTCCGGCCGTGCCCCACGAGCAGTACATCCTCCGGCACCTGCGCGCCGGCACCCTCCCCCAGGTCACGACCTTCGGCTTCTGACCGCCCGCCGCCGACGGGAGTTTGACCTTCACCCAGGGACAACCCGCAGGGTCGGGTCACCGGGCGAGGCGCCCGGGACGAGGAGGGAGCCATGTCCAGGCTGAGCATCGGTGAGTTCGCGCAGGCGACGGGGCTGACGCCGAAGGCGTTGCGGCTCTACGACGAGCTGGGGCTGCTGCCACCGGCGGACGTCGATCCGCGTTCGGGCTACCGCTCCTACGACCGGTCCCAGCTCGAACACGCCCAGCTGGTCGCGTGGTTGCGCGGGCTCGGCATGCCGCTGGCCCGGATCAGGGTGGTCTGCGACCTTCCCCCGCTCGCCGCGGCAGCGGAGGTCGGCTCGTACTGGCGCCAGGTCGAGGCCGACACCGCGGCCCGCGGGGAGTTGGCGGCCTTCCTCGTCGATCACCTGTCGAGGAGGGAAACCGAAATGGCCGATGTACCAGCGGAATGGCAACTGCGCTCTGCTGCTCGAGATGACCGGGGGTTCGTGCGGGAGGAGAATCAAGACGCGGTGTACGAGGGCAGGAACCTGTTCGCCGTCGCCGACGGATTCGGCGCGCAGGGCATGGACCGCGCGGCGAGCATCGCGGCGGTCGACGCGCTCCGGGCTCTCGACGCCGAGGCGCCCACGGGAAACCTGCTGAAGACTCTCGGCGCGGCCGCGAACGGCGCGCGGCAGGCCGTCCACGACTTCGCAGCCGACCCGGCGAACGAGCACGTCGGTACCACCCTGACCGCGATGCTGTGGTCGGGCGCCCAGTTCGCCTTGGCGCACGTCGGGGACACCAGGGCGTACCTCCTGCGCGACGGGGAGCTCACCCAGATCACCCACGACCACACCTTCGTGCAGTCGCTGGTCGACGAGGGAAAGCTGACCCCGGAGGAGGCGGCGACGCACCCGAACCGGGCAACGCTGCTCCGCGCCCTGCAACGCGGCGGGACCGTGGAACCGGACCTCCACCTGCGCGAAGCGCACAGCGGCGACCGCTATCTGCTCTGCTCCGACGGCCTCCACGCCGTAGTGCCCGAACAGCAGCTGCGCGACACCCTGGAGGCTGCCGGCGATCCCGGGGAAGCGGTCGATCGCTTCACCGAACTCATCCGCGACGCAGGCGCACCGGACAATTTCGCCTTCGTGGTCATCGACGCGCTCGCACGCGCGTAGCCGACCGACGGCCCGTCCTCGCCAACCGGTCGAGGACGGGCCGTCCGCAGGCGATATCACCAGACGGTGTAGCCGCCGTCGACGACGAGGTCCGCGCCGGTGCAGTAGCTGCTGGCGTCGGAAGCCAGGAAGACCACGGCGGGGGCGATCTCGCGGGGTTCGGCGACCCGCTTCATCGGCGTGTCGCCCACCCAGACCCGGCGCCACTCCTCGTTGCTCATCCCGCGCTTGGTCATCTCGGTGCCGACGTAACCGGGCGAGACGGAGTTGACCCGCACGCCGCGGTCGGCCCACTCCCCGGCCAGCGACTTCGTCAGGTGGATGACGCCCGCTTTCGCCGTGTTGTAAGCAGATTGCGGTTGCGGGTGGTTGGAGATGTGGCCGCTCATGCTGCCGGTGTTGACGATGCTCCCCGAGCCCTGCTGGAGCATCCGCCGGCCCGCCGCCCGGCAGCAGTAGAAGACGCCGTCGAGGTTCACCGACATCACCCGCCGCCAGTCCTCGTCCGCGAGGTCCTCGCTGGGGTGGTTGTGCACGATCCCGGCGTTGTTGACCGCGACGTCGAGCGATCCGGCCGTCGTCGCCACGTGCTCGAACGCCGCCTCCACGCTGGCCGGGTCGGTGACGTCCGCGGCAACGAACTCGACGCCGTGCCGCTCGGCGGTCGCGTTGCCGACCTCCGGGTTGATGTCGCAGATGAACACCCGCGCCCCGGCGTCGCGCAGCCCCAGCACGATCGCCTCACCGATGCCTTGCGCGCCGCCGGTGACGACCGCGTTCTTGCCGTTGAGTGCGAAGAGATCGCTCAAGTTCCCCTCCCGGGACGTGGCCGAGGCACGAAGCCTGATCATCCCGCCCGGCGGGAACCCCATCGAGTCCACATCGGACACCGATGTGCGCGGGCGCGTGCGCCGGGCCCGGAATCCGGTTGACTTCGTATGATGTTCGGACCATAGTTCGGCCATGCAGCCGCCGCAACCATCCGCAGCCGCGGCGCGCCGGAGTTCGCGCGATCACCTGGGCCACGAACGGATCCCGGCGGGAAGCGCTGATCGCAATCCGCTTCGGATCGCTCCGGCAAGCCCCGAGGAAGGCAGGCACCGTGAACCTCTCCACCCACGCCGATCACGTCCTGCCCGATGACGCGGACCGGGCGACGCTGGTCGCCCGCGTCTTCGACCCGGACTGCGGCGGCCCGTGCGTCGCCGCGGTGCGCGGCGCGTCGGTCGTCGACCTGACCGGTGTCGAGCCGACTGCCGCCGGGCTGCTCGAACGGGCCGACGCCGGGGAGGTCGTGCGGACGCACGAGGGCGGCCGGAACTGGCGGCTCGCCGACCTCCTCCAGGCCACGCTGTCCGGCGACCGCGCCCGGCCGCACTTCCTCGCGCCGGTCGACCTGCAGGTCATCAAGGCGGCGGGCGTGACCTTCGTGCGGAGCATGCTGGAGCGGGTGATCGAGGAGCGCGCCGAGGGCGACCTCCGCCGGGCCGAGGAGATCCGCGCGAAGCTCGGCGACGTCATCGAAGGCCGGATCTCCCAGGTGCGGCCGGGTTCCGCCGAGGCGCAGCGGATCAAGGAGGTGCTCGTCAAGGAGGGCCTCTGGTCGCAGTACCTGGAGGTCGGCATCGGCCCGGACCCGGAGATCTTCACCAAGGCCCCGGTGCTGTCCGCGGTCGGCACGGGCGCGGAGATCGGGGTGCTCGAACGCTCGACGTGGAACAACCCGGAGCCCGAACTGGTCCTCGCGGTCACCTCCCGCGGCGTCCCGGTGGCGGCGACGCTGGGCAACGACGTCAACCTCCGCGACTTCGAGGGGCGCAGCGCGCTGCTGCTCACCGAGGCCAAGGACAACAACGCGTCCTGCGCGATCGGCCCGTTCCTCCGCCTCTTCGACGACCAGTTCACCCTCGACGACGCGCAGGACCTGGAGATCGGCCTGGCCATCGCCGGGACCGACGGCTACCGGCTGGACGGCGTCAACCCGGTCCGTGAGATCAGCCGCGACGTGCAGGAGCTGATCGGGCACGCCCACGGCCGCCACCACCAGTACCCGGACGGGTTCGTGCTGTTCACCGGCACGATGTTCGCCCCCACCGAGGACCGCGACGTCCCAGGCCAGGGCTTCACCCACAAGCCCGGCGACGTCGTGCGCATCTCCTCCCCCGCGCTCGGTAGCCTGATCAACGTCGTGAACACCGCGGAGGACGCGGCCGACTGGACCTTCGGCATCCGCGCGCTGATGACCAATCTCGCCGCGCGCGGCCTCCTGCAGGGCACGCGACGTGACTGAAACCGCCCACCGACCGCATCGAACGGCGGCCGTTCGCGACCAGAGCGGCCGGTGAAGGAGCCGGATTCCGTGCCGTTCGCAGACATCTCGTTCACCGAAACCGCGCGGCAGGCGCTCGATGCCCGGTGGGGTCTGCGCTTCGCGGGCGATCCCGTCCGGCTGCACGGCGGCGAGGAGTCCGCCGCGTTCGCCGTCGGCGACCACGTCGTCCGGGTGGGGCCGGAGTGGCGCAGCACGGAGGAAGCCGAGTGGTGCTACGCCATCGCCTCGCACGCTTCGACCGAGGTGCCGGAGGCGGTCGCTCCGGTCGCCACGGGCGACGGGCGCGCGGTGGTCCGGGTCGACGGCCGCCCGATGTCGGTCTGGCCGCTGGTCCCGGGCGCGTGGCCGACCCGCGAAACGCCCGGCGTCCCGGCGCAGGCCGCCTCGCTGCTCGCGCGGCTGCACCGTTCCTTGGCCGGGATGCGGCCGCCGCCGCGGCCCGTCCCGTCCGGCCTGGAACCGGGCCTGGACGGGTCCGAACCGCCGGCGGTACCGGCTCTCGCGGACCCGGAGCTCGATTCGTGGCTCGCGGAATTCCACCGCACCCACCGGGAACGCCAGGCCGTGCACGGCGACTTCTACCCGGGCAACACGCTGAGCGACGGAGGCGCCCTCACGGCCGTGGTGGACTGGGACGAGGCGTGCGTGGTCCCGCCCGCGGTCGAGGTCGCCTACGCCGCCCTGGAATGGGCCGAGGAGAAGTCCGCGATCGACACCGCGGCGATGCGCTCGTTCGTGCAGGCTTACGCCGCAGCCGACGGGCCCGCCGGACTCCTCGACGAGGAAAGCCTGGCGCAGCTCATCCGGCACCGGCTGCGCCGCGAGGTGGTGTCCTTCCACGAGCAGCAGCGGCTCGGCGTCGTGCACGACGCGGAAGACCTCGCCTACCACGCACGCCGTCTCGAGATCTTCGCCGAACTCCGCCCGTGACGGCGCAAGTCACCGGGCCGCGGTCGTGGCGCGGCCGTAGTCGTCCTCCAGGCGGACGATGTCCGCCTGCCAGCCCGGCTCCGCCGTGGACGCCTCCAGCAGGACCGCGTCGGACACCGCGGTGACCCGGTGCACGACGCCGGACGGGATGCTCGCCGTCTGACCTGGGTCGAGCTCCATCCGGACCAGCGAATCGCGGTTCGGCCCCAGGTCGAGGAGCACGATGCCGGACTGCACGGCGATCGTCTCCTCCTTCTTCTCGTGGTACTGCAGCGAAATCGACTCGCCCGCCCGGATGTGCAGCACCTTGCCGACGTATCGGCCTGCCACCACGGCGAAGATCTCCTCGTAGCCCCAGGGCTTTTCGATCCGGACCACCGTTGCGAGGCTGGACAGCGCGAACTCTGCGACATCAGTCACGACGATCCATCCTTCCCGTGCGGAGTGCCCCCTCGGCGCGCGCACCGGGTAACGGCGCAGCGCGGGTGGACGGCCGGTGAAAGCACGTCCGCGGTCCTTCCGAGATGTGGCGCACAATCCCGCATCAGTTCCCCCAAGCACGCGGTGTTCGAGCCGAACACCGCGGACCTGCGCACCATAACGCCGGGGCCGCGCGGCCGCCCAGGGCGCGCAGCGCCCCGCTACCGGATCGGACGACAGGCGGCACGCGATTCCCATGAACAGCGCGGAAATCCGCCCACCGGTGCGCTGCCGGCGGAACGATTCATCCGGCACGTGGAAGCCGCGTCAGCCGATGGGGTCGGGCCCGACCGTCGGCAGGTAGCGCGGCGCCCGCCAGGCCTTCAGCTCGCGCTCGGCGGCGGCCGCCAGCGACAGCAGCTCGGCGTCCCGCCGGTCGCCCGCCATGAGGAGCAACCCGACCGGGAGCTCACCGACGGAACCCGCGGGTACCGAGACCGACGGGTAGCCCGCCACCGCGGCCGGCGTCGAGGACGGGATCACGTCGTTGTCGCCGCGCTCGCAGTCGGTCGTCCACGCCGGCGGGTTCGTCGGCGCGGCGATGGCGTCCAGGTCGTGCGCGGCCATGGTCTCGTCGATCGAGCGCCGGGAGAGGTCCGCCAGCTCGGCGCGCATCGCCTGGTACTGCGGATCGGTCGTCGGCGGCGCGGCGAGCGCCTGTTCGAAGAGCTCCTGGCCGGTGAAGCAGGTCTGCTCGGCCGGGGTGCGGCGGTTGAACTCGATCAGCTCGGCGAGGTCGCGGGGGCCGCGCCGGGTCGCGAGGTACGCGTCGATGTCGCGGTGGAACTCGCTCAGCAGCGCCGGGAACTCCAGCTCGCCCAGCCGGTCCTGGTAGGGCGGGGTCACCTCCACCACTGCGGCACCCGCCGCGGTGAGCCGCTGCGCCGCGGCGGTCATCACGGCATCGACGTCGGGCCCGAGCGACGGCAGCCGCCACAGGCCGACCCGCTTGCCGCGCAGGTCGCCCAGCGGCGAGAACGCGCTCTCCGCACCCTGCAGCACCGCGAAGGTCAGCGCCGTGTCGATGACGTTGCGCGCCATGGGGCCCGCGGTGTCCTGCTCCGCCGAGATCGGCACGACGCCGGACTGGCTGACGAGGCCGAGGCTCGGCTTGTGGCCGACCACCCCGTTCATCCCCGCCGGGCACACGATGGAGCCGTCGGTCTCCGTGCCGATGGCCACCTGCGCCAGCGACGCGGCGAGCGCGGCGGCGGAACCCGACGACGAACCGCACGGGTTGCGGTCCAGCACGAACGGGTTGCGGGTCTGCCCGCCCACCGCCGACCACCCGGAGGTGGGCTTCGCGGCGCGGAAGTTCGCCCACTCGGACAGGTTCGTCTTCCCGAGGATGACCGCGCCCGCGTCCCGCAACCGGGTCACCAGGACGGCGTCCGAGCCGGGCGGGCTCCCGGCCAGCGCCAGCGAGCCCGCCGTCGTCGGCAGATCGCGGGTGTTCACGTTGTCCTTGAGCAGCACGGGAATTCCGTCGAGCGGGCCGAGGACGGTGCCGCGGCGGTGCCGGGCATCGCTCGCGGCCGCCTGGGCCATCGCCGCCGGATCGGTGCGCAGCACCGCGTTGATCTTCGGATCGATGGTGCGGATCCGCCCCAGGTAGGCGGCGGTCAGCTCCGACGAGGTGAGCGATCCGCGCGACATCCTGGCCTGGAGCTCGGGAATCGTCACCGTGTCGAGGTCGACGCCCAGCGCCCCGTGCCCGGTCGCCCCGGGACTGCCCAGCATCAGCGAGCCTGCGGTCAGTGCCGCGATCAGCGCGATGGCGCCAGTCCTGCGCATGAGGTCATCAGACAACCAGGAGCGGATCACCGCAAGATCTCTTCGCCGCAGCCGCCGCTCGCCCGGTCAGCCGAGGAACACCTGCGCGATCAGCGCGGAGACGAGGAACGACGCGGCGAAGGACATCAGCCCCACCGGGACGATCCGCCACCCGATCCGCTTGAGCGCGGGCAGGTCCTTGCCGATGCTGAGGCCCGCGAAGACCAGGATCGGCGTCGCCATCGCGAGGAACTCGACCGGCTTCACCAGCGACATCACCGCGTCGGCGACCGGCGAGATCGGCGAGGTGAGCAGGATGGCCAGCGCGGAGGTCCCGGCGACGGCGGGCAGCTTGGTCAGCCGCTTGATCCCCAGCCCGGCGAAGACGACGGCCGCCACCAGCGCGAAGCCGAGCAGCGCGCGGGGCTCGACACCGCCCGCGTGGACGGCGTTGGAGACGAACATGGTCACCAGCGCGATGAGGATCGCCGGCAACGGCCGGACCCGGCCCGGGCTGCCGCTTTCGAGCTCCGCCGCCGAGAGGTCCGGGGCGGCCGCGGGCTCGATCTTGCGGCCGCGGGTGAGCAGCTCGTAGAAGCGGTCGGCCAGCGGGAGCGCGACGAACATGCCGATGTAGACGCCGGCGAGGCTGGTCACGAGGTTGCTCACGGTGGCCAGGGCGACGATCTGGTTCGCCAGCTCCGGGTACTGCGCGGCGATCGCGGCCGACGAGGCGGCCATCACCGAGCCGGACCCCACGCCGGTGCCCATCGCCAGCGCCAGCGGGCTGAGGATCCCGCTGCCGGCCAGCAGGCTCGCGAGCAGCGTCACGTACAGCGCGCCGACGACGCTGCCGAAGATGTACATGCCGAGCACGCCGCGGTATTCCTCGGAGTCGGGCCCGAACCGCTCGGACACCATCGCGAACGAGCCCTCGCGGTCGATGGAGAAGCACGCGCCCACCGCGGACCGCCCCATCCGCAGGAGCACGGCCAGCGGCAGCGACAACGCGACGGTGCCGAACAGGTGGCCGATCTCCTGGAACAGCAGCGCGAAGCTCGCCTGCTTCAGCACCGGCAGCTCGTGGCCGACCACGAACGCCAGCCGCACCCCGAGCAGCAGCACGCCCATCTCCACCACGTAGGTGGCGGCGCGCTGCATGCCGACGGGCACCGGACGGAACCGCTGGATGCTCACCACGGCCCCGAGCAGCAGGCCCCAGATGATCGGGAACAGGGTGATCGCGCCGGGCCCGATGGCGACCTTGTGGCTGCCGATGGCTTCGGCGGCCGCGGCCAGGACGAGCGCGAGCAGCGCGAACGAGGCCAGCCGCCCGCGCGAACCGCGGGTCGGACGCGGCAGCTTCCGCGCAACCGTCATGCCGGACATGGCTTCCTCCGTGGTCGCCAGGAGTGGTGGGAACTGGGGCGGGGCGGTCAGACCCGCGTCGCGGCCGTGCCGCGAGTGGCCTGCTCGGCCAGGAACTTCTGCCGCAGCACCGGATCGATCGCCACGTCGACCGCGGTCAGCGCCATCGCGACGGCTCCGTCGAAGACCGCGTCGTCGGCGGCGGGGGTGGCCGCCGCAGCGGCGAAGCCGTGCGTGTGCGGCGGGTGCTCGCAGCCGATGATCGCGATGCTCGGGTGGATGCTGGGCAGCACCTTGGAGACGTTGCCCATGTCCGTCGAACCGCCCCGGGTGCCGCGGGTGTCGCGGAGCTCCCGGCCCAGCGATTCGATGTGCGCGGCGAAGAGCTCCGACATCTCCGGCTCCTGCACCAGCTCGGCGTAGTCCGGTTCGGTCGGTTCGACGGCCATCGTCGTCCCGGTCGCCAGCGCCCCGGCCTCGAAGCACGCCAGCACCCGCTGCTTCAGCGCCGCCATCTCGTCGAAGGCGAACGCGCGCACCTCGCAGTCCACGACGGACCGTTCGGGGATGATGTTGGTGACCGCGCCGCCTTCGCGCACGAACAGGCCGATCCGGCACTCCGCGGTGATCTGCTGGCGCAGCAGCCCGATCGCCACCTGGGCCACGACGGCGGCGTCGGCGGCGTTGACGCCCAGGTGCGGAGCCGCCGCGGCGTGCGAGGCCCGGCCGCCGTAGGTCACCGCGAACCGGCTCACCGCCTGGCTGGAGAAGTGGCCGGGGTGGGTGTCGTACTGGGCCGGGTGCACCATCATCGCGACCGTGACGTCGTCGAAGACGCCCCGCTCCAGCAGTAGCACCTTGCCGCCGCCGTGCTCCTCGGCCGGGGTGCCGACCACCTTCACCCGGACGCCGAGCTCGTCGGCCACGGCGGCGAGCCCGATCGCCGCGCCGACCGCGGCGGAGGCGATGATGTTGTGCCCGCACGCGTGCCCGATGTCGGGCAGGGCGTCGTACTCGGCGCAGATGCCGACGGTGAACTCGCCCGAGCCGTATTCGGCCGTGAACGCGGTGGGCACGTCCCCCGGGCCGGGCTCGACGGTGAAGCCGGCCTCGCGGAGCACGTCGGTCACCTTGGTCGCCGACCGGTGCTCTTCGAACGACAGCTCCGGCTCGGCGTGCAGGTCGTGGCTGAGCCGGAGCAGCCGCTCCCGCCACGCCTCCTGCTCGGCCCGCACCAGCCCCCGGTAGGCCGTGATGTCGCCCTCGGTGTCCTGACCGCCCACTGCGCGCTCCTCGATGTCGGCCGCCAACCTGGACACGAAGGGTGAGCGATGAGACTCTTTCATTAGCCCAAACGCAGGAACGCAGCAGAATCACGGCCCAGATGCAGGATCAAGCCACATCCCTCGACGAACTGGACCTCCAACTCGTCAACGCCTTGCAGATCGCCCCCCGCGCCGCCTGGTCGCAGGTGGGCGCCGTGCTCGGGGTCGACCCGGTCACCGCCGCGCGCCGGTGGGCGAGGCTGGAGCGGTCCGGCCTGGCCTGGATCTCCGGTTACCCGCCGATCTCCCCCACTCAGGCCAACGCGTTCGTCGAGATCGAGTGCGATCCGGGCCGCGGGCTGACCGTGGCCCGGGAGCTGGCGACCGACCCGCAGGCGATGACGGTCGACGTCACCGCCGGCGGCCGCGACGTCCTGGTCACGGTCAACACGCCCAGCCCGGAGGTCCTGTCCGGCTACCTGCTGGACCGGATGACCCGCGTCGAGCACCTGCGGCAGGTGCGCAGCCACCTGGTGGTCCGGGCGTACACGGAGGCCAGCCGGTGGCGGCTGCGCGCCCTCGACCACGACCAGGTCGCGCGGATGCTCCGGGAGGCCGACGAGGCCGGCGACCGGGCCCCGGGGCCGCTGAGCGACGCGGACTGGACGATCGCCGTGGCCCTGGCCGCCGACGGGCGGACACCGGTCGGCACCCTCGCCGACGCGGCGGCGACGAGCACCAGCACGGTGCGCCGACGGCTCGCCCGGCTGATCGCCAACCAGCAGCTCCGGCTGCGCTGCGAGCTCGCGCGGAAGCTGTCCGGCTGGCCGGTCTACGCCTGGTTCTTCGCCCGGGTGTCGCCGGCGCACCTGGAGGAGACCGCCCGCGCGCTGGCCCGGATCCCGGAGGTTCGCGCCGTCACGTCGACCGCCGGCCCGTACAACCTGATCATCGCGGTGTGGCTGCGTTCCCTGATCGACGTGCAGGAGCTCGAGACGCACATGGCGCGCCGGCTGCCGCACCTGGACATCGTCGACCGCAGCATCGTCGTCCGGCCGGTGAAGCTCGTCGGCAGGCTCCTCGACGAGCACGGCTACGCGACGGGAACCGTGTCGCTGGACACCCGGAGCTGCCCGTGACGGCTCAGCGCAAGGTACCGAGCCGTTGGCGGATCGAGGAGCGGACTCCGTCGGAAGCCGTCCAGTCGCCGTCCAGCGGGGTGATCGAGACGTAGTCGGCCGCCAGCGCGTTGTTGTCCGAGTCGGCCACCGGGTCCCGGGACAGGTCCACCTCGGGTCGGATCACGTAGCAGTTCTCGCACAGGTCGGTGGGCTCGTACTTCGGCCGGACGAACGCGTTGCGACCGGTCTTGGTGATCCGCGTGCCCTTGACCTCGGGCGCCACCGGGTAGTTGATGTTGAGGCTCACGTGCTCGGGCAGCAGCCCCGCGCCGCCGGACGTGCCCTGCAACCGATCGAGCACGCGTGCGGTGTAGTCGGCCGCGGCGGCCACGTTCCCGAGCTGCGGCGGGTTCGCGGTGAGGTCGATCTCGACGCTGATCGCGATGGCCGGGATCGACATCTCACCGGCGGTGATCGTGGCGCCGACCGTGCCGGAGTGGTTCGCCACGGCACCGGAGTTCTGGCCCGGGTTGGCGCCGGAGACCACGACGTCCGGCGGTCCCGAGGTGAAGACGTGCTGCAGCCCGAACAGCACCGCGTCGCCGGGAGATCCGCACACCGACCAGACGTCGGGCGCCAGCTGCTCGGCGGTGATGGTGTTCTCCGGCCCCGGCTCCCCGGACGCGTAGTTCGAGGACAGCTGGGTGCCGCTGCCGGACTGGTCGTCGCACGGGGCCACCACCGTGACCCGGTGCCCGGCCGCGGTCAACGCCTGCTTCAACGCCGCCAGGGTGGGCGCCGCGTGCCCGTCGTCGTCGGTCAGCAGGATGTCGAGCGGTTCCTGCTCCGGCGCGGCGGACGCCGTGGTGGTCAAGAACGCGACGGCGACCGCCGAGGCGGCCGCCGACCTGAAGATCCGTCTCATGGATTCGCCCCTTCGCTGGGAAAACCGGCTCATCCATTGGATCGACCCAACCAAGCACTTGTCCAAGTCCGGTTGGGCTTGCTTACATGCTCTATCGGCATGAACCTGCAGCAGCTCCACTACCTCGCCGCCGTCGTCGAGCACGGCACGATGACGGCTGCCGCCCGCGCGCTGCACGTCTCGCAGCCGGCGCTCGGCCGCGCGGTGCGGGCGCTGGAGCGCGAGGTGGGCACCCCGCTGCTGGCTTCCGAAGGAAAACGCCTGTACCCGACGCCGGCGGGGCTCGCGGTCTCCGCACACGCGAGAGCGATCTTCGGCCACGTCGCGGACATCCTGTCGTTGGGCGACGAGCGCGAACTCGTGCTGGCCGCGACGCCCACGCTCGGCGCCGGCGCGGCGCCGCGGCTGCTCCGGGTGCTGGCCGAGCGGTGCCCGACTGCGACGGTGCTGCTGGAACGGCTCGACGGGCCGGCCGAGGTCGCCGCCGTCGTGCGCAACGGCCAGGCGACGGCCGGGATCGTCGAAGTCCCGTCACCGCACCAGTTCTCCACCGCCGACGGGCTCGCCACGCTGTCGCTGGGGCGTCGCGAGATCGTGCTGCTGTGTCCCGACGGGATTCCGGCGGCCTCTCCCCTGCCGCACCAGGATCTGGCCCGGCTGCCGCTGATCGTGCCCGCGAGCGGATACCGGCGCAGTCAGCTCGACGCCTGGTTCAGCTCGCTCGGCCTGCGCCCGCGCGTGGTGTGCCAGACCGACGAGCGCCTCGTCTGGGAGCAGATGGCCGGATCCGGCCTGGGGTGCGCGTTCACCGACCGGTGGCACGCCGAGCGCGCGCCGGTGCCCGGCACGCGCATCGTGCAGTTCACCCCTCAGCTGCACACGAACGTCGAGCTGTTGTACCGCAAGGACAATCCCAGCCGGACGCTCCACGCCCTGCTCGCGGGGCTCGCGCAGCCGATCATGTCGTAGCACTGCCGGCGGCGGCCGGACCAGTCGCGCGGCGCGGTGCTCGGTCGGGGTGGTGCCCAGTAGTCGCTGGTGATCACGGCCTGCGGCCGGGTGCCCGGGTCGTCGGCGACCAGATGCGGCGCCGGACCGCGGATGATCGCGATGTCGCCGGGATCGATCTGCACCGGCTCGCCCTCTGCCGGGACGATCCACACCCCGTGCTGCTCCCGCGGTAGCACGCAGCACCGAACCACGGTACGAACTGGTTCTGCTCCGTTCGACGCAATTCGTGGCGGATCGAGCGAAACGCGGTCCACGATCTCCACCGAAGCACCAGGTAGGTGGAGTCGATGTTGTACTGTCGGTGACACTTCTACCGCGACGAGGATGGACGGGGCGGAGTGACTGAACCCAGGGGGCCGCTGGAACGACTGCTCGACACCGGGCAGGAGCCGCCGGAACTCGTCGACGTCAACACCGAGGAAGTCTCGATCGCACGGGTCTACGACTACTGCCTCGGCGGCAAGGACAACTTCGCGGTGGACCGCGCGGCGTGCGAGGCCATGATGGAAGTGGTCCCGGAGACGCCGCTGCTGGCGCAGGCCAACCGCTGCTTCCTCCGCCAGGCCGTCAAGTATCTGGTGGGCGAGGCGGGCATCCGGCAGATCGTGGACATCGGGTCGGGCCTGCCCACCGCGGGCAACGTGCACGAGGTCGCGCAGGAGATCGCGCCCGAGACCCGCGTGCTCTACGTCGACAACGACCCGATCGTGCTCGCCCACGGACGGGCGCTGCTGGCGAACGAAACCACCACCACGGTGATCAACGCGGACCTGCGCCGCCCGGACGCGATCTTCGATCATCCCGAGGCGGCGCGGCTGATCGACGCCACCAAGCCGTTCGCGGTGCTGCTGGGCGGAATCCTCATGCACCTCGAGGACGAGGAAGACCCGGAGGGCGTCGCGGCCAGCATCCGCGACCGGCTGCCCAGCGGCGGCTACCTGCTGGTGTCGAACACCTGCGACACCGGTGAGCCGCGCGCCCAGGAGCTGGCCCGCGTGTTCGCCGAGAGCGGCATGGGAACCCGCTGCTTCCGCACCTGGGACGAGCAGATCCGCTACTTCGACGGGCTGGAACTGATCGAGCCGGGACTCGTGCCGAACAACCAGTGGCGTCCCGGCGACGACGTCCCCGACCCGCAGAACCCGGCGCACGCGATGCACATCGGCGGCCTCGCCCGCAAACCCTGATCACCCGGCGATGGCGCGATTTCCTCGAAGTTGAGCCGTCCCGGGACCGGCGGCGGTTTCGCGCGAAATCGGCGCCCTGCACCCGAGGCGGCCACGTCCCACGCGCGCCCGCGCACCCCTGAATTTCGGCACCGTTCGAGCGTCGTCGAGCCGTCGGCACGCGCATGCACCGCGCCACGCCGTCCTGAATCACCTGCGCGCCAAGGTATTCGTGCGCGTTCGGCGATGCCCGGACATCTCCTCCTCGAACCACGCTCAGGCTCGCCGAGTGGTGCGCGTCACCATCGCAGTTTCAGAGCACGCGCTCTGTTATGTTGGCGGCGTGCCTCGCCCACGCACGCATGACCTGGACCGGCTGCTCGACACCGCGGAACGGCTCATCGCCGAAGGCGGCCCCGAGCGGCTCACGATCCGGCGGCTCGCCACCGAATCCGGGGTGTCCAACGGCGCGATCTACCACGCCTTCGGCTCGCTCGCGACGCTGCGGGGCAGGCTGTGGCTGCGTGCCGCGACCGAATTCCTCGAACTGCAGAAGGAACTCGTCGACGAGGCGTTCGGGGAGCTGCCCGGCCTCGACGCGGCGGTGAACGCGGTCGCCGCCGCCGCCGACACCCCGGCGGTCTTCGCGAACCGGCGGCCGGCCGCCGCCAGGATGCTGATGACCGTGCGCCGGGACCAGCTGCTCGGCCCGGGACTGCCGACGGAACTCGCCGACGAGCTCATCGGCCTCGACCGGCGGCTGGTGTCGCTGATGCGCCGCCTCGCGCAAGCGCTCTGGGACCGGCGCGACGGCCCTGGCGTCGACGTGATCACCACCTGCGTGGTCGACCTGCCGACCGCGCTGTTCCGCCGGGAACTGACCGCCCCCACCGCGGACGGCACCACGCAGATCAGCGCCGACGCGCGCCGCCGCCTCGATGCGGCCGTCCGCGCGGTCCTCGCCTTCCCGCCGCCCGACCGGCGTGAAAGACCACGCACATCCTCCGGAAAGGACTGACCATGCCCGAGCTCCGCGAAGAGGACGACGTCTACGTCCTCGACCTCGGCGACGACGAGAACCGCTTCTCCCCGGAGTGGCTGAAGACGGTGCACTCGCTGCTGGACACCGTCGTCGACGCCCCGTCCCCCGGCGCTCTCGTGACCACCGGGCAGGGCAAGTTCTACTCGAACGGGCTCGACCTGGACTGGCTGCAGAACAACTACGACCAGCTCGACTCCTACCGCACGGAGATCCACGAGCTGCTGGCCCGCGTGCTGACCCTGCCGGTCCCCACCGTCGCCGCGATCAACGGCCACGCCTTCGGCGGCGGGGCGATGCTGGCCCTGGCGCACGACTTCCGGGTCATGCGCGCCGACCGCGGCTACTTCTGCTTCCCCGAGGCCGACATCAACATCCCGTTCACGCCCGGGATGGCCGCGCTCATCCAGGGCAAGATCACCCCGGCCGCGGCGGTCGCGTCGATGACGACCGGCCGGCGCTTCGGCGGCGATCAGGCCCGCGACCTCGGCCTGGTCGACGAGACCGCGCCCGAGGCCGACGTCGTCCGCACCGCCGCGGAGATCGTCCGCCCTCTTGCGGGCAAGGACCGGGCGACCCTGAGCGCCATCAAGTCCACGATGTTCGCCACCGCGGTCGCCGCCCTGCGCGCGCCCGCGCAGTAGCGGGAGGTCCCCGAGGAAGCCATGACCGGATTCGACGTCGTCTTCATCAACGGAACCGTCGGCGCGGGCAAGTCCACCCTCGCCGAGGCGATCGGCGAGCTGGAGGTGCGGGCGGGCCTGCCCCACGCGCTGATCGACCTCGACCACATCCGCCAGTGCTGGCCGAGCCCCGCCGACGACCCGTTCAACCACGCGCTCGAACTGCGGAACCTGCGCGACCTGGCCGCCAACTACCGGCGGGCCGGCGCGCGGCACCTGATCGTCGCGGGCGTGATCGAGCAGCGCTCGGCCGTCGCCCGCTACCAGGCGGCGCTGGGTTCGACGGCGATCCTGCTGGTCCGGCTCGTCGTCGAACCGGCCGTCGCCCGCGACCGCCTCCGGCGGCGGCACGCCGACGACGAGCCCGGCCTGCGCTGGCACCTGGATCGCACGGCCGAACTCGCCGGGATCATCGACGCGGCCGGGCTCGACGACGTCGTCCTCGACTCCTCGCACGAGCCGCCGGCGGTCCTCGCCGAGAAGGTCCGGACCGCCGCAGGCTGGTGATTCCCCAGCGGCTAAAGGGATTCGCCGTCAGGTGCCGCCGTCTCCAGCAGCCGGCCGCCGGCGAGCCGGAGCCAGCGATCCACGCCGATCTTCGCGAGGAACCGCTCGTCGTGGCTCACCACCACGAACGCGCCCTCATACGCCGTGAGCGCGCTCTCCAGCTGCCCGATGCTCAGCAGGTCGAGGTTGTTGGTCGGCTCGTCGAGCAGCAGCAGCTGGGGCGCCGGCTCGGCGAACAGGACGCAGGCCAGGGTGGCGCGCAGGCGCTCGCCGCCGGAGAGGACACCGACCGGCAGGTGGATGCGGGAGCCCCGGAACAGGAACCGGGCGAGCAGGTGCATCCGCTGCGCCTCGGGCATTCCCGGCGCGAACGCCGCCAGGTTCTCCAGCACCGTGCGGTCGAGTTCCAGCAGGTCCAGCCGCTGGGACAGGTAGGCGACGCGCCCGTCGGCCCGCTTCGCGCTCCCCCCAGATGGCGCCAGATCACCGTTGATCACGCGCAGCAGGCTGGACTTCCCGGCGCCGTTCGGCCCGGTCAGCGCGATCCGCTCGGGCCCCCGGATCGCGAGGTCGACGCCGTCGCCGGCGAACAGGGCCCGCTCGCCGCGGTGCACCTGCAGCCGCTCGCCGAGGAAGACCGTGCGCCCGGCCGGCAGGTTGGTCCCGGGCAGTTCCAGCGTGATCCGCTGCTCGTCGCGCAGTGACCGCTCGGCATCGTCGAGCCGCGCCTTGGCATCGCTGAGCCGCGCGGCGTGCGTGTCGTTCGCCTTGCCCGCCGATTCCTGAGCGCGCCGCTTCAACCCGCCGGCGACGATCTTCGGCAGCCCGGCGCTGTCGATGTTCCGGGCGGCGTTGCTGGCCCGGCGCTGCGCTCGTTCGCGCGCCTGCTGCATCTCCCGCTTCTCGCGCTTGACCTCCTGCTCGGCGCTGCGGATGTTCTTCTCCGCGACCTCGCGCTCGGCGCGCACCGCCTCCTCGTACGACGTGAAGTTCCCGCCGTGGAAGCGGACCTCTCCCCGCTCGAGCTCGGCGATGCGGTCCATCCGGTCGAGCAGCGCCCGGTCGTGGCTGACCAGCAGCAGGCAGCCGTTCCAGTCCTCGAGCACGTCGTAGAGCTTGCGGCGCGCGTCGCGGTCGAGGTTGTTGGTCGGTTCGTCGAGCAGCAGCACGTCGGGCCGCTTCAGCAGCTGCGCGGCGAGGCCGAGGGAGATGACCTGCCCGCCGCTGAGCGTGTGCAGGCGCCGGGTGAGCGAGACGTCCCCGAGGCCCAGCCGGTCCAGCTGGGCGCGGGTGCGCTCTTCGATGTCCCAGTCGTTGCCGATCGTGGTGAAGTGCTCCTCTCCGGCGTCCCCTGACTCGATCGCGGCCAGCGCGCGGAGCACCGGGGCGATCCCGAGGACCTCGGCCACGGTCGGATCGCCGAGCAGGGGCAGGGTCTGCGGCAGGTAGCCGAGCACGCCCTCGGCGGACGCGGTCCCGGCGCTGGGCCGGTACTCGCCGGCGATCAGCTTGAGCAGCGTGCTCTTCCCCGCGCCGTTGGGCGCGACCAGCCCGGTGCGCCCGCCCCCGACGGTGAACGACAGGTCCTGGAACACCGGGGTGTCGTCGGGCCAGGAGAAGGACAGGTTGGAGCAGATGATGAATGCATCGGACATGCGAGAACCCTCGTGGTGATGCGGGCACGCCTGGGCGCCCGGCAGCTGAGAACGGGACGACAAGATCGCCACGCGGCGGCTGCGCTCCCGCGCGCCCACCGGCGGCCGTTCACGTCCGGGCATCACCCGGAGATGTCGTCGTCACCAACCACGTCTGGTCTCCCTTGCTCCGATCGGAGTCACCGTAGCAAACGGCTTCCGGCCCGATCGAACGGTTTTCCGGCGAGCCGCTACCTCAGCCGTGCTCGGCCAGCCACCCGACCGTGAACTCGTGCTCGGACTCGAGCAGGCCGCGCACCTCGCCGGCGAAGAGGCCCTCCAACTTGCCGCCGAGCAGCGGAATGGCCACCTTCACCTCGCCCTCGACGACGAACTCGCAGGCCGGACCCGCGGGCAAGGCGCGCAAGCGCTGCACCGCCGTGATCGAGCGCGGCATCACCAGGGCTCCTGCCGTCACCTCGCCCGAGAAGCTCCCGTCGGCTTCGCGCCGCCACTCCTCGGCGCGGTCGATCGCGAGATCGCCGCCGACGACGGTGCGGGCGATCGCCGGAACCGCTTCGGCGCGCACGCCCTGCCGGATCCGGAACCGCGCACCGGTCTCGGTCGCCTCGTGCTCCAGCAGTTCGTTGTCGCCGCCGAGCACGCGCAGCCGCTCGCGGAGGTAGTCGGGGTCGATCAGCACGGCGAACACCCGAGCGGCGGGCCACTCGTAGGTGCTCCGGTACTCGATGCGGCGGGTCATGCGGGGAGGTTACTGCCGATTTCGCGTCGCCGCGGTGATGATCCGGTGTCGCGCGAGCGACCAGCGCGCGTCGGCTCCGGGACGGCGTGTCCTCAGAGGACGCTGCCGGCCGGCCTTCGGCCGTCCAACGTGATCGGTTCGCGGGAGTTCGGTTAATTCGGTGGCACTGCTGGGGAAAGCCCGCGATCATTGCCGGGTCCAGTCGACCGGGAGTCAGGAAGAAAGATGTACGCGGCAGTCGAAGGCGCAAGGGTACCGATCCGGATGTGGGCAGACCCGCAGTCCGTGGAAGACGCCGCCATGCGCCAGTTGCACAACGTCGCCAACCTGCCGTGGGTGCACGGCCTCGCCGTGATGCCGGACGTGCACTACGGCAAGGGCGCCACCGTCGGCAGCGTGATCGCCATGCGCAACGCCGTGTCCCCTGCCGCGGTCGGCGTCGACATCGGCTGCGGGATGAGCGCGGTGCGCACGTCCCTGACGGCCGCCGACCTGCCCGATGACCTCGGCGTCCTGCGGCGGCGGATCGAATCGGCCGTGCCGGTCGGCTTCGCCATGCACCGCACGCCGGTGAACCCGGCGCGCGTGCCGGGCGTCGGCGGGTGGCAGGAGTTCTGGTCCGCCTTCGGCGACCTGCACCCGGGCGTGCAGAGCCTCCAGGACCGGGCGCGGGCGCAGGTCGGCAGCCTCGGCGGCGGCAACCACTTCATCGAGGTCTGCCTCGAACAGGGCGGCCCGGACGCCGACCGGGTGTGGCTGATGCTGCACTCCGGTTCCCGCGGCATCGGCAACGAGCTGGCGAAGCGGCACATCGACATCGCCCGGCGCCTCCCGCACAACGCGGACCTGCCGGACCCGGACCTCGCGGTGTTCGTCGCGGGCACCCCGGAGATGCAGGCGTACCGCCGGGACCTGTTCTGGGCGCAGGACTACGCGGCGCGCAACCGGGCCACGATGCTGGCGCTGGTGCAGCTCGCGGTGGCGGACACGGTGCCGGGCACCAGGTTCGACACGCCGATCTCCTGCCACCACAACTACGTGGCGGAGGAGCGCTACGACGGCGTCGAGCTGCTGGTCACGCGCAAGGGCGCGATCCGGGCGGGCGCGGGTGATCTCGGCATCATCCCGGGCAGCATGGGCACCGGGTCCTACATCGTGCGCGGCCTCGGCAACCAGCGGTCGTTCGAGTCGGCCTCGCACGGCGCGGGCCGGCGCATGTCGCGGACCAAGGCCCGGAAGACCTTCACCGCCGCGGACCTGGAGGCGCAGACCGCGGGGGTGGAATGCCGCAAGGACGAGGGCGTGGTGGACGAGATCCCGGCCGCCTACAAGGACATCGAGTCGGTGGTCGCCGCGCAGACCGATCTGGTGGAGGTGGTCACCCACCTGAAGCAGGTCGTGTGCGTCAAGGGGTGAACGACCGGGGGCCTCGGCGCTGCCGAGGCCCCCGGCTTCCCCGAATCCGCTGGTGAACCCGGCGGTGACGCGGATTCCGCCGAGTGGCCCGGGTGGCGGCGGGCTGGTCTGATCGCGTGATGGACGTGGCTGCGGATCCGGGCGTTGCGACCCGGTGGGACTGGCGTTCGGTGCTCTGCTGGTCGTTGTGGGGCTGGGGCTCGGCGGCGTTCAACACCGTGATCCTCACGTTCGTGTTCACCGTGTACCTGACGGGCTCGGTCGCCGACGATCCGCAAGGCGGCTCGGCGGCGCTCGGCGTCACGCTCACGATCGCCGGGGCGTGCATCGCGCTGGTCGCGCCGGTGACCGGCCTGCGAAGCGACGCCGGCGGGCGCCGCAAGAGGTGGCTGGCGGTGCACACCGCGCTCGTGGTGGCCTGCACCGCAGCGTTGTTCTTCGTCCAGGACGACTCGGTGTACCTGCTGCTCGGCCTGGTCCTGGTCGCCGCGGGCAGCGTGTTCGTGGAGTTCGCTGGCGTGAACTACAACGCGCTGCTGCTCCAGGTCTCGACGCCCGCGACGATCGGCCGCGTCTCCGGATTCGGCTGGGCGATGGGCTATTTCGGCGGGCTGATCGCGCTCGCGGTGGTGTTGTTCGGCTTCGTGCAGCCCGAAGCCGGCCTGTTCGGCGTGACCTCGCAGGACGGGCTGAACATCCGTGCCGTGGCGCTGTTCGCGGCCGCGTGGTTCGCGCTGTTCGCGCTGCCGGTGCTCCTCGTCGTCCCGGAAGCACCCGCTCTCGCGGGTCGGACGCATCGGTCGTTCCTGGGCAGTTACCGGGTGCTCGGCCGGCGGATCGCGCGGATGTGGCGCAGCGACCGGCAGACGCTCGGTTTCCTGGTCGCCAGCGCGCTCTACCGGGACGGCCTGGCCGCGATCTTCACCTTCGGCGGCGTGATCGCCGCGGGCACCTTCGGCTTCGGCCCCGGCGAGGTGGTGGTCTTCGCCATCGCGGCGAACCTCCTCGCCGGGGCCAGCGCGTTCCTGGGCGGACGCGCGGACGACCGGTTTGGCCCGAAACCCGTCATCGTCACGGCGCTGTCCGGACTCGTCGTGGTGGGATCGGCGCTGGTGGTGCTGCCCGGCAAGCCCGCTTTCTGGGTGTGCGGGCTGCTGCTGGCGGCCTTCCTGGGACCGACCGAATCGGCCAGCCGGACCTTCCTCGCGCGCATCGCCACCCCCGGCCGCGAAGGCGAAGCGTTCGGCCTCTACGCCACCACCGGTCGGGCCGTGAGCTTCCTCGGACCGCTGGCGTTCAGCGGCTTCATCGCGATCTTCGGCACGCAACGCGCGGGCATGGCCGGGATCGTCCTCATCCTGGTGCTCGGGCTCCTGGCCGTGCTGCCGGTCCGGGCACCCGAAGCCACCGCCGAGCGGTCTTGACGCCGGGACCGCTCACGACTTGTCCGCGGCCAGGAATTCGGCGATGAGCCGGTGGAATTCGCCGGGCCGGTCCAGCGGGAGCAGGTGCCCGGCTCCGGATACGGCCGCCGCCCTCCCGCCCGGCGCCGCCGCGGCCGCCTGCCGGACCTCCCGATCGCCGACGAGCGCATCGTCCGATCCGCGCAACCACAAGCTCGGCACGGCCAGCCGCCCCAGCTCCGGCAGGAAGTCCAGTCGCATGCCGAAGGGCCCGTAGGCGAGGATCTGCCAGTCGTCGAGCGCCTTTTCGCGATGGCGGGCCTTGGCCTGCGCCTCGGCGCGGGCGAGTTCGACGATGCGGTCGAAATCCTCGGTGGCCGCACCGGCGGCGAGACCGCGCACCATCGACCGGCGGATCATGGTGGCGGAGTTGGCCAGGTACCGGCTCGACGCGCTCAGCAGGCCGGGCGTCCGCAGCGCCAGCCAGGTGGCGAGTTGCGCCGGGCGCCGGGCGCCGATCCCGCCGGGTGCTGAGAAGACCGCGCGGGCAACGCGTTCCGGGTGGTGCAGGCTGAATCCGAGCGAGATGCCGCCGCCCATGGAATGCCCGACCAGGGTGACCCGTTCGATGCCCAGGTGGTCGAGGAGCCGCTCCACGATGAGCTCGCACAAATCCTGGTCGACCGTCCGCTGCCACGGCCGGCTGCCGCCGTGCTTCGGCAGGTCGATCGCGTAGACGCGGTGCGTGCGGGCCAGCGCCGGGAGGACGCGATGCCAGAGCAGCTCGACGGTGTCGAGCATCGCCCCGTGCAGCAGCAGGACCGGTTCGCGGTCCTCGGCGCCCGCGGCGTACAGCCGCACCGGGCCGCCGGCGAGTTCGAGATCGGAGACGGTGGCGAAGCCGGTCATGGCCGTCCCTCCTGGCCGGTGCCGAGCTGCTCGGTCAGGCGGCCGAGGAGCAGCAGGTGGGCGTCGGTCGCGGCGGATTCGGGCGGGCGTTCCAGGCCCCGCTCGACGAAGGTGATCACCACGTCCACCGCCGCCGCGAGCTGATCCCGGGTCAGCGGCCCGAGCATGGAGTTCGCCGACAGCAGGCCGATGGTGAACGACGAGAGCGCGAGGGAAACCGCCTCGGGCCGGGCGTCGGTCGCCAGCGATCCGGCCTCGTGGAGGGCTTCGACGTAGTCGGTGATCCAGGCGAAGCGCTGCCGGTACCGATCGCCGCCGACCGCGCGGGCGTGGGAGCCGAGAACCGCCTCGTCGTCGAGGAACGCGGCGGTCATCAGCGCATCGTCGAGCAACGCCTCCAACCCGAACCGGTAGACGGTGCTCAGACCGACCGGCGCGGGCGCCGCGACGACGCGTTGGCGCACCCGCTCGACCAGGCGACGCATGCACCGGGTGAGCAGGGCGTCCATCAGCTCGTGCTTGCCGTCGAACTCGCGGTAGATCGCGCCCTTGCCGATCCCCGCTCGGCGAGCGATCCGCTCGACGCTCACGCCGTCGAAACCGTCGCGCAGCACCAGATCCTCGGCGGCGTCGAGGATCGCGCCCACTCGGTCGGGGATCAGCGGTCGCGGCACGGGACCACCTCCGGGCTCGTAGTGACCGAGATCAGATATGTGGTCACTATAGCCCGCCCGGCGCGGTTAACGATTTGCCTTCCGGCCCGCGAACGCGAAAGGGTTGCCGCGTGGCTATCCGGTTCCCGCTGATGAGCGCCCGCCTGCAGGTCCGCCCGTTCCGGACCGAAGATCACGCCGCGATCCACGAGGTCTACGGCGATCCCGAGGTGATGCGCTACGTCGCGTACGGGAACGCGGCCTCGGCGGCGGAGAGCGCGGCGATGGTGAACGACTACATCCAGCACCAACGCTCGCACGGCTACGCGTTCTGGGCCGTGATCGAGCGCTCGACGGGCGACCTCATCGGCGACGCCGGATTCGAGGCACACGGGGACGGCGCGGAGTTCGGCTACACGCTGGCGCGCCGGCGGTGGGGACACGGCCTCGCCACCGAGGTCGGCCACCTCTGCCTCGCCGCGGCGTTCGGCCAGCTCCACCTGCCGGAGCTGACTGCGGTCGTCGACCCGCGGAACCCGGCATCGGCGCGCGTGCTCGACAAGCTCGGATTCCGGTTCCACGGCGAATGCGTCGAATACGACAGGCCGCACCACCGGTACCTGATCATCGCCGATGACCGGCGGCGCCGCGCGGCGTCCGCGCAGCACTTTTCCGGCTTTTCGGGGCACTTTGGGGAACATCCTCGCGCGAATTGATCGAAAATTGATCGAAAATTGATCGCGAATATCCGACGTCAGCGCGATCACCCCAGATCAACAGCCTCGATCATTTTCTCAAAATCATTTTTCGACAACCTCGAATAATTGATCTCCAAAGCGTTCAGATCATATTTGCCGGACGATCTGGCTAAATGGACGATCGTCGCCTCACGACGCAATCCAGCGGTGACGATCTGTGACGATTCTCCCTGGTTTCGCGGCGTCGATCGACGACCAACGGGGTGATCGGGGTGCTACATCGGTGTCGATCTCACCTTGCGTGAAGAGTATTCCCAATTGGACATATCAACAGCACCACGATCGTATGATCATGCATTGCTGCCGCTGCCAACCCGAATGACCGTGCTTACCGTTACGAATAGTCGCCTTCAGATCTAGCGAGGCGATCGGGGAAAAGATCTCGGATGCGGGATTCTCGCTCGAATGATCAAAGGGAGGCTCGAGTGTCCTCAACGCTTGTTCGCCTTGGCGGGATCGCCGCCTTTGTGTTGGGCACGTCGATCGGCCTGACTCCTGTGGGGAACGCCGAAGGGAATTTGGCGAAGCCACCGCTGGTGTCCACGACCGATGACCAGTGCGAAAACTCGGAAGACTGCCTGCAGCCGCCGGAGTGCAAACCCGAGGACTGCCTGAAGCCGCCGCCTTGCTTCGAGAACTGCCCACCGGAGGAGGTCAAGCCGCCGGTCGAGCAACCTGCCCTGCCGCCTGCACCGCCTCCGGCGCCGCCGGCACCGCCGGCCCAGCAGCCGGCAGCACCGCCGCCGGCCCAGCAACCGGTCCAGCAACCGGCGCAGCAGTCGCCTGCGGCCAGGCCGACCTCGGTCAGGCCGCAGCCGACGGCCAAGCCCGCCGTTCCGATGAAGCCGCAGCAGCGACCGCAGGTCGAGCAGCGGCCGGTGGGCGCAGTGCCAGCGGGTGGCGGAGCCACGGCACATGACGAGTCCGGTGTCGCCGGCCCGCTGCTGGCAGCCAGCGGTGCGGCGGCCGTCGCCCTAGCGGCCGGTGGCGCTTACGCGCTCCGCCGCCGGAACGCCGAGTCCCGGCGCTGACTCGAATCGGAATGGTGGTGCGCGCTTCGAGGAGCGCGCACCACCATTCCCCGCGAAGGCCCGCGATCGGCGCGGGCACCGGAAACGGCGGAGGTGGGAGCATGCGGGCCCCGGTTCTGGCCATGTGGTGCATCTTGCTGGTCACTGCGGCCGGCTCGGCGTTCTTCGGCCCGGCGGACGCAGATTCCACGCCGCCGCCGATCGCGGCCGCCGGACCGGTCCCACCCGGACCGGTGACGGCGGCCCCGGGCGATCCCCACCCGACCGGGATCGCGATCCCGGCCATCCGGGTGGCGTCGACGCTCGTCCCGCTCGGCCTGAACGGGGACGGCACGGTGCAGGTTCCCCCGATCGAGAAGCCCGGGCAGGCGGGCTGGTACGACGGCGGGCCCGGCGCGGGCGAGATCGGCCCCTTCGTCGTGCTCGGCCACGTCGACTCCTACACCGAAGCCGGCGTGTTCTACCGGCTGCGCGACCTCCGCCCCGGTGACCAGATCCAGGTCGACCGCCGGGACGGGTCGCGGGTCACCTACGTCGTCGACCGCGCCGAACGGTTCGCCAAGGACCGGTTCCCGACCGAGGCCGTGTACGGCGACGTGGCTCGCCCCGAGATCCGGTTGATCACCTGCGGCGGGAACTTCGACGAGACGCGCCGCAGCTACGAGGACAACCTGGTCGTGTTCGGCCACCTCGTCTGACCGTCGGCCGGTTCGAGCTCACCAGGTCACGGGGACGTGTTGCGGGCCAGCGTCCAGGAAGACCGCCCGCCACGGCAGTTCGTCGGCCGGAGTGGCCAGCCGAAGATCGGGGAAGCGCGAGGTGAGCGCGGAAAACGCCGTCTGGAGTTCGATCCGCGCCAGCGCCGCGCCGAGGCAGTGGTGCGGCCCGTGCCCGAAGCTCAGGTGCGGATTCGGGTGCCGGGTGATGTCGAACCGCTCCGGATCGGGGAAACGGGCGGGGTCGCGGTTGGCCGATTCCAACGAGACCACCACCTGCTCGCCGGCTTCGATGTCCACGTCGCCGAGCCGCACGTCCGCGTGTGCGATGCGCGGCACAGCCTCGGCGTTCCGCCCGGTCTGGTACCGCAGGACTTCCTCGACGGCCGGCGCGACCAGTTCCCGGTCGTGGCCCAGGGCGGCGTACTGCCCGGTGGTGAGGAGCAACGCGGTGCCGATGCCGATCGCGTTGGCGGTGGTCGCGTATCCGGCGATCAGCAACGCGATGGCCATGGTCGCCAGTTCCGGCTCGCTGAGCCGGTCGCCATCATCTTCACGGGCCGCGATCAGCGCGCTGAGCAGATCCGCGCCCGGGTGCGTGCGTTTCACGGCGACCAGGCCCAGCACGTAGTCCTGGAGTTCCGCCCACGCTTCGGCGCCGTCCGGGGTGACCGGGTTCAGGGCGACCATCGCGTCCACGCGGTCGCGGAACGGATTCCGGTCCGCTTCGGCGATTCCGAGCATTTCGCCGATCACGGTGATCGGCAGCGGGACCGCCAGCGCCTCGACCAGGTCGACCGGCCCGCCGCGCAGGGAAATCCCGTCCAGCAGCGACGCGACGACTTCGCCGACCCGGGTTCGCAGCGTCTCCACGTAGCGAGCCGTGAACGCCTTCGACACCAGGCTTCGGAGGCGGCCGTGCCCCGGCGGGTCCTGGAACAGCGAATCGTTCGCGCCCGCTCCGCCCGGCGGTTCGAGCCCGAATCGCGGGTCGCCGAGCACGGTCCGCACATCGTCGTAGCGGGTTACCAGCCAGGCCGGACCGACCCCGGCCACGTCCACCCTGGCGACCGGTGACCGCTCCCGGAACTCGGCGTACTCGACGGGCGCCCCGAACGCGTTCGGGCGGGCGAGCGGATACCGATTCGCCGACATGTCGTCTCCTCTCGCGCGGCCGTGCCACGCCCCCGGCGCACGGCTGTACCGTCATCGGGACGGTATTACATAGTGAATAGGGTACACAATATGGCCAAAGAACCATCCGTGGAGCCACTCGCCGCGCTGGGCAGGTTGTGGGATGTGGCGCTGCTGCTGGCCGACGACGTCGAGCGCGGTCTCGCCGAGCGCGGCCTCACCAGGGCGCGCGCGAACCTGCTCTGGCAGCTCTACCAACGCGGATCGTCGACCCAGCGGGACATCAGCCGCGCGCTCGGGGTGACTCCGCGCAACGTCACCGCCCTGCTCGACGCCCTCGAGGACGGCGGCTACGTCACCCGCGGAGCGCATCCGACGGATCGGCGGGCGACGTTGGTCGACCTCACCGACGAAGGACGCACCGCGGTCGCGACGATGCACGCCCAGGCCGATCAGGCGGCTGCCGACCTGTTCGGCGACGTCGCCGCGGCGGACCTCGCGACTTTCCTCCGCCTGCTCGACCACGTCGGCCTCCGGCTTCGTTCCCAAGCCAGCACGACGGGCAGCTGAACCGAGCGCCGAGTGCCGATGGGCTCTATTCCGGCTCCTCACATCTGAGCCACGCTTGGGCACGGACTGGTGAGGGGTGCTCCACCGTGCCGTTCGAGAACCGCAGGGACGCCGGCCGCCGGCTGGCTCAGCAGTTGCTGCACCTCCGCGAGGCGGACGCCATCGTGCTCGGGTTGCCGCGCGGCGGCGTGCCAGTGGCCTACGAGGTGGCCCGGGCGCTGCGGGCACCGCTGGACGTGATCGTGGTCCGCAAGCTCGGCGTCCCCACCCACCCCGAGCTCGGCATGGGCGCCATCGGGGAAGGCGAAGTGCGCATCATCAACGACGAGGTGCTGTGGAAGACCGGCGTCAGCGCGAAGCAACTCGACGAGGTGGAACGGCGCGAGCGGGTCGAGCTCGACCGGCGCGCGAGGCTGTTCCGCGTCGACCGCAGGCGCGTGGACGTGGCCGGGCGGACGGCCATCGTGGTCGACGACGGGATCGCCACCGGTTCCACCGCGCACGCCGCCTGCCGCGTCGCGCGCGAGCAGGGCGCCGCCCGCGTGGTGCTGGCCGTGCCGGTGGCGCCGCCGCACGCCCTGGAACGGTTGGAAGAGGTGACCGACGAGCAGGTCTGCCTGGAGACACCGGGCTGGTTCATGGCGATCGGCCAGTGGTACCGGGACTTCACCCAGACCTCCGACGCCGAGGTCGTCGAGCTGCTCCACGACACCGACCGACCGCGTGACGAGGAGACCGCCGATGACGGATGAGCACCTCGCATGCTCGCGGCGCGAATTCCTGGCCCTGGCCGCCGCCATCGCGGTGCCGCTGCCAGGGTGCGCGCAGCAGGGGGAGCTGGGAGGGGTGCCGCCGTGGATGCTGACCCCGGACCCGAAGACGGACCCGGATCTGGAGCGCGACGTGCGGATCATCCACGATCTCCTGGTCCACCACCAGGAGATCGCACGGACGGTGGACCACTACTCCTACGGGGTCCGGGCCACGACCACCAGCGCCAACCGGGACGTCGCCGCGAACCTCCGCACCCACGTCGAGCGGATGCGGTGGCGGCTGGCGCGCGGCGACGCGATCCGCCAGCTCGACCCGCTGTTCGCGGAGCTCTTCGAGCACCACGCGCAGATCGACCTGCAGGTCGAGCCCCTTCCCGACGGCGTGCGAGTCCTGGAGACGTCGTCGGATCCGCGGGTGGTGATGCTCCTCCGGCAGCACGCGGTGGCGGCGGTGTCGGAATTCGTCGCCACCGGAATGGATCGCGCCCTGCGCCCCACTCCCCTGCCACCCGGCTACTCGGACTAGCGACACCTTCCGCAGCCCCTCGCTGGCAGTGCCACCTGGCCCCGGTGCCGCGAAGTGTCCTATTCGGATTTTCTCAACGTTGTTGCGGGCTCGGAGGAATCGTCTGCCAGGCACTCCGCCAGGAACCTCTTCAGGCCCGACCAAGGCATGTCGAGCACGCAGAGCCCGCCGAAGCAGAAACGCCGTGGCAGACCAGCACCGTCGGCGCGGGAGCGGGTATCGCCCCGCTGGTCGGCAACGCGCCTTCGAGCGTGGCGGTGCGCCACTTGGCGGCGCTATCGCTGCCGGGACGCGCCGGGAGGTGTGTCCGCTCGCGGCGGAGCAGTCTCCGGAATCCGTTGCTCATGGGGCGAATCGCTGTTCTGGCGCGGCAGCAGGAGCGGCGTGCCGAGGATGAGCACCCCGGCGATCGCGATGGCGACGCGGGGGCCGGTGACGGCGGCGAGCAGCCCCCAGAGGAACGTCAGCGCCGAAACGGTGGCGCCGCTGCCGATAGACCACGCCGCCAAGGTCCGGGCGACGCTGCCGGAATCGATGTTCTCGAGGCGGTACGTGGCGAAAACCGGGTTGAAGACGCCCATGCTCGTGATCAAGCCGAACTCGATCCCGATGACGAGCAGCAGGCCCGGCGGGCCGGGCGGCACGAACGCCAGGCCCACCGGCCAGCACACGGCCGCCGTGCCCGCGGCGAGCATGACCCGGTGCTGCCCGAACCTCGCGACCAGGGGCCTCGCCAGCCGCGACCCGACCAGGCCGCCGATGCACGGCACGCCGAAGGCCAGGCCGTACTGCCACGGCGCGTAGCCCAGGTCGCGGAGGAGCAGGACCGCGAGCAGCGGGACGGGCGCCATGATCAGCCCCTTCACCAGGCTGTTGTTGAAGAACAGCCGCAGCAGCACGGGATGCCGGAAGATGCAGCGCCAGCCCTCGACGACGTCGCCGGCGCGGAACCGCGATCCGCACCGCTCCGGCGGTCGCTCCCGCCCGCTGATCGCGCGGATCCCGAGCGCGGAGAGCAGGTAGCTGGCGGCGTTGAGCACGACGGTCGTCACGGGGCCGAGCGCGCCGATGGCGAACCCGCCCAGCGGCGGACCGATCGCGGTCGCCGTCCACGTCGTGGACTCGAACCTGCCGTTGGCCGCCAGCAGGTCGTCGGGCCGCACCAGTGCCTTGAGGCACGCGCCGCTCGCCGCGGTGAACAGGATGTTGGCGGCCGCCACGAGCACGGACACGACGACCAGCTGTGCGAAGGTCAGCACGTCGAACGCGTAGGCGGCCGGCACGGACATCAGCACCGCGAACCGGACCAGATCCATCGCGATCATGACCGGCCGCTTCCGGTGGAACTCCACCCACGGGCCGAGCGGCACCGCGAGGACCGCACCGACCGCCAGGCCCGCGGCGGCCAGCGCGGAAACCTGCGTCGTGCTGCTGTGCAGCACCAGGACGGCGATGAGCGGGAACGCGTCGAGCGCGAGCCAAGTGCCCGCCGTGCTGACCGCGTACGCCGCCCACAACCAGCCGAAATCCCGCCCCAACGATGCACCGCGCTGCAACACCGCCGCCTCCGAAAACCGCGTGCCGACCGCATAGATCAAACCGCTCGGCAGCGGCCGCGGTGCAACCGGTACCCCGGAGCGCCACGACGGGTGGTCGGGCGTCCTCATAGGACGATCTGGCGGAGCTCGGTGGCTCGACCCGGGCACGACCGGTGCATGCGATGCCCGCGCTCGGGGAACCCCTGTGGCGGACGGTCGACCGAGCTCAGGAGGACGCCGTCATGGGTATTCTCAGCTGGATCCTGTTCGGGCTGATCGCCGGGGCGATCGCCAAGTTCATCCTCCCCGGCCGCGATCCCGGCGGGATCATCGTGACCATCGTGATCGGCATCGTCGGCGGGTTGCTCGGCGGGTGGGTCGCGACCAGTGTGACCGGTGGTGCGGGAGTCACCGGTTTCAACCTGATGAGCTTCGTCTGGGCCATCATCGGTTCGGTGGTCCTGCTGCTGATCTACCGGCTGATCTTCCACCGCACGCGCGCCTGACCGCGCCCGGCCGAGGTCAGGCGGCGAACCGGGCGAGGCGGTCTTCGAGGTCGTCACCCGCATTGGGCAGGCGGAACGACGGGGGCTGGAGCATGCCGGGGTTGCGGCCGTCGACCGCCTCCTGCAGGAAGTCCCGCACCAGCCCCGGTTCGGGCAGGATGTCCTCGCCCATGAACTCGATGGCCGTGGTGTCCCCCCAGCCGTCGGTCTCCACCCGCAGGGCCCAGCCGCTGACCTCGTCCCAGGTCAGCAGGAGTGGGCAGTCCACGAGGGTGGGCACCTTGGAGTGCACGAGGATGATCGCCGTGGCCAACCCGCTCTCGAGGTCCACGTCGACCTCGTAGACGTCGTCGCCGAGGTCGCCCGCCACCGTGCGGACGTAGTTGATCAGTCCACCTGCCGCCGGACTCGTCATGTCCATGGTTTCCCCCTGAACCAGAACAGCGCTCCGCTGTTGTCCTGGGGTAACCGGGCCGCCGGCGCCGCAGACCGCCCGATGGCATGAATTCCACCCGCGTCGATCTAGCGACGCGATGCGCAGCGGTCCATTACGCCCGCCACGCCGATGGTTTGTGGTCCGCGGTTGCGGGAACTGCTAGGTCGGGTGCGGCCACGACGGGCGCAGCCCACGCCGCGCGCGCGGGTGGGCGGGGTCTCTTCTTTGGACGGATCATGGCGATCGATCCTGGGGGCGGGCCGAGCAGTGCGGGCCTTGGCGGCGAGTTGCTGGATCTCGCGCTGTCCGCACACGGCGCGATCGGCTGGCGGTTCGACTTCGCCGACCGCAAGATCACCTGGATGCCCGGCATGGACGTGCTCCTGGGCATGCCGGGCGCGACCGACGAGGCCGTCCGCGACCGGCTGACCGAGCTCATCGAGCCGTGGGCGGCGACGGCCGACCCGTCCGCCTGGCCGCAGGAAATCGACCGGGAACAACCGATCATCACCGCCCACGGCGAGACCCGACTGCTGCAATTGCGCGCCCGCGCGTACGGTGACCGGCGCACCGGCGGCCTCATCGGCCTGATCCGCGAGGTGACCGGCCTGCACCGGGACCGGCAGGCCCTGGAGGACCTCGCCGGCCGCTACTGGCTGCTCGCCGAGCTCAGCCCCGATGCGATCTGCGTGCACCAGGACGGGATCATCAAGTACGCCAACCCGGCGATGAGCAGCATCCTCGGCGCCGAATCCTGCGAGCGACTCCTCGGGCGGCGGGTCACGGACTTCGTGGCCCCGCAGTCGGTGGTCGAAATGCGCAAGCGGCTGAAGTTGCTGACGGCCGAGGGCATGGCGACACCCCGGTCGTACGCCGACCTGCAGCGCGAGGACGGCACCTCGGTCCCGGTGGAGATGGTGGCGGTGCACACCACCTGGGAGGGGCGGCCGGCGGTGCAGGTCATCGGGCGGGACATCACCGCGCAGAAGACCGCCGAAGCGGCACTGCGCTACCAGGCGGCGCTGGTGCAGCACGTCAACAACGCCATCATCGCGACCAGTCGCGAGGGCGTGGTCACCAGCTGGAACCCGGCCGCCGAAACCGTGTACGGCGTGCCCGCCGAGCAGGCGTTGGGGCGGCACGTCGAGACGCTCGTCGGCGCGCCGCTGCGGCCCGAGGCCCTGGTCGCCGAGGGCGGGGTCACCGAGGCCGTGCACCGGCACCGGGACGGCACCTCCCTGGTGGTCCGGATCTCGGCGTCGGAGATGGATTCCGGGTTCGTGCTGGTGTGCGCCGACGAAACCGCGCACCGGCAGGCCGAACAGGACTTCGCGACCGTCGTCGCGGCGCTGGACGAGGGCGTCGTCGTGGTGGGCTCGACGGGCACCATCGAGGCGGTGAACCCGGCCGCCGAGCGCATCGCCGGCTCGACGGCGGCCGAGATGATCGGCACCGCGCCCACGTCCTGGACGCTGTTCGACGAGGCCGGGACCCCGATGCGGCCGGACGAGCACCCCGCGGTGGTGACGCGGCGAACCGGCAAGCAGCAGAACTCGCGGGTGATCCGCTTCAACCGCGCCGACGGCCGCAACACGTGGTTGGCGGTCACCGCGCGGTCGCTGAACCCGCAGGACAGCCCGCCGCACAAGGTCGTCATCTCCTTCAGCGACATCACCGAGAGCCGGGCCGCCAGGGAGCGGCTGGAGTACGAGGCCACCCACGATCCGCTGACCGGCCTGGCCAACCGGACGCTGGTGCTGCGCCACCTCGGGGCCGCGCGGCTGCGAACGCTCCCGATGGCCGTGCTGTTCATCGACCTGGACAACTTCAAGCGGATCAACGATTCCCTCGGCCACGGCGTCGGCGACGAGGTGCTGCGGATCGCCGGGAACCGGTTGGTGCGCGCGACCCCCGGGGAGGCGCTGGTCGGCCGGCTCGGCGGCGACGAGTTCGTGATCCTGGTGCACGGCGAGGGCAGCCACGCCGTGCTCCGCAGGCTCAGCGAGCGGCTGCTCGCCGCCCTCACCGAGCCCATCCAGGTGCAGGGCAGGCAGCTGCACGTCAACGGCAGCATCGGCGTGGTGCTGGCCGCGCCGGAGGACACCCGGTCCGCCCAGGACCTCCTGCGCGACGCCGACGTCGCGATGTACAAGGCCAAGGCCCACGGCGGCGGGCGCTGCGCGTTCTTCGACGTCGACCTGCGAAAGCGCGTGCAGCGGCACATGGTCCTGGAGCAGGACCTGCGCCACGCCGTGCAGCGCGGGCAGCTCTGGGTGGCCTACCAACCGGTCGTGGACCTGCGAACCGAAGGCACGGTCGCGGTGGAGGGCCTGCTCCGGTGGTGGCATCCGCTGCACGGGGCGGTTTCGCCGGGCGAGTTCATCCCGCTGGCCGAGGAGAGCGATCTGATCAACCCCATCGGCGCGCACATGCTGCGCGAGGCGACCAGCCGGGTCGCCGCGGCGCGCGAGCGCCACGACCTCGATCTGCACCTCAACGCGAACCTTTCGCCGCGCCAGCTGGAAGATCCCCGGCTGCAGGACCACGTTCAGCAGGCGCTCGCGGAATCCGGGCTGCCATCCCACGCGCTGTGCCTGGAGATCACCGAGAACGCGATCATGCAGGACCCCGAAGCCGCGACGCGCGTCCTGACGGCGCTGCGCGAACTGGGCATCGGCCTGGCGATCGACGACTTCGGCACCGGCTACTCCTCGCTGGCGCAGCTGCGCCAGCTGCCGCTGGACATCGTCAAGATCGACCGGACGTTCATCACCGACCTCGGTTCCTCCGACGAGCTGGAGATCATCGTCGCGGGCATCGTCGCGATGGCCCACGCGATCGGCCTCGGCGTGGTGGCGGAAGGCATCGAGACGGCCGCCCAGCTCGCCATCATCCGAGACCTCGGCTGCGACCAGGGGCAGGGCTACTACCTCGGCAAGCCCGCCCCGATGGACTGGCTGTTCCCGCCGACGGCCGGTCGGCGGTGAGCACCGGCGGTCCGGGGTCGACCATCCGGATGCTTTTCGGCGCGGTTGTCGCGCGGACCGGGCGACCAGCGGGTTTCGACTGGCTGCGGCCGGGGCCTGCTGGTCGAATCGTGCCGTGGGCATGACCGCGAATACCCCGCCCGCACCTCATCGGGACGTGCGCGGGGTGATCAGCTGGGCGCTGTGGGACTGGGGTTCCGCAGCGTTCAACACCGTGATCTTGACGTTCGTGTTCACGGTGTACATGACCGAGGGCGTGGCCGCCGATCCGAAGAGCGGCTCGGAGTCCCTCGGCCTCGCACTCACGATCTCGGGCGTGTGCATCGCGCTGGTGGCGCCGGTGACCGGGCAGCGCAGCGACGCCGGCGGGCGCCGCAAGCTGTGGCTGGCGGTGCACACCGCGCTCGTGGTGGCCAGCACGGCCGGGCTGTTCTTCGTCCGGGACGATCCGGCTTACCTGCTGCTGGGCCTCGTGCTGATCTCGGTGGGCAGCGTGTTCTCCGAGTTCGCCACGGTGAACTACAACGCGATGCTGCTGCAGGTCTCGACGCCCGCGACGATCGGCCGCATCTCCGGTTTCGGTTGGGGCCTGGGCTATTTCGGCGGGCTGATCGCGCTGGTGATCGTGCTGATCGGCTTCGTGCAGCCCGACGTCGGCCTGTTCGGCGTGACCTCCCAGGACGGGCTGAACATCCGCGTCGTGGCGCTGTTCGCGGCCGCGTGGTTCGCGGTGTTCGCGTTGCCGCTGTTCTTCTTCGTGCCCGAGGCGGAGTCCTCCGGCGAGCCGCTGCGCCGCGCGATCTTCAGCAGCTACATCGTGCTCGGGAAGCGGCTGGCCCGGATGTGGCGCACCGAGCGGCGGACGCTGGGTTTCCTGGTGGCCAGCGCGCTCTACCGGGACGGCCTGGCCGCGATCTTCACCTTCGGCGGCGTGATCGCCGCGGGCACCTTCGGCTTCACCGCCACCGAGGTGGTGGTCTTCGCCATCACGGCGAACCTCGTCGCCGGGCTCGGCGCGTTCCTGGGCGGTCGCGCGGACGACCGGTTCGGCCCGAAGACCGTCATCATGGCGTCGCTGATCGGGCTGGTCGTGGTGGGCGGAGCGCTGGTCGCGGTGCCCGGCAAACCGGCCTTCTGGGTGGGCGGGCTGCTGCTGGCGATCTTCCTGGGGCCGACCCAGTCGGCCAGCCGGACCTTCCTCGCGCGCATCGCCACCCCCGGCCGGGAGGGCGAGGTGTTCGGCCTCTACGCCACCACCGGTCGGGCCGTGAGCTTCCTCGGACCGCTGGCGTTCAGCGGCTTCATCGCCTTCTTCGGCACCCAGCGCGCGGGCATGGGCGGCATCGTCGTGATCCTGCTGATCGGGCTGCTGTCGATGCTGCCCGTGGCGGCCCCCGACCGCTCCGGCAACTCCGACGACCTGGCGACCACCGACGCCCCGTGACCGTCAGGCCGTCCGGCGGGCCAACGCGGGCGCCTGCTGCTCCGCGAGCGCGAGGAAGGCTTGCAGCGCCGGGCTGTGCGCTTCCTGGCTCCGCGCGGCGAGTCCGAGTCGCCGGTGGCCGGTCGGTCGCACCGGGCGGGTCACGAGCGTTCCGGGCAGCGCCGGCACCGCCAGTTCCGGCATGAGCGTCGCGCCGAGCCCGCCCTCGACCATGGCCAGAGCCGTGGAACCTTCCTGCACGGCACCGGATTCCAGCGGTTCCAGCCCGTGTTCGCGGAACGTGCTCCGGACCAGCGTCGCGCAGCCCCCGGACGACAGGATCAACGGTTCCGGCACGAGTTCGGCCAGCGGGACGACGCGGTGCCGCGCGAGGCGGTGGGTCTCGGGGACGACCAGGACGAGCTCGTCCTCGGCCAGGGCGATGACGTCGTGGCCGTCCGCCGGCAGCACGACGAACGCCACGTCGACCTCGCCGTCGGCGAGCAGGTCCCTGATCTGCAGGTCGTTGCCTTCCCGCAGCGTGACCTCGACGTCGGGGTGCTCCCGCCGGTAGGCGGCGAGGAGCCCCGGCAGCAGGCGCGTCGACGCGCTGGTGAAGCTCCCGACGCGCAGGCGTCCCGCTCGCAGTCCGCGCATCGCGAGGACTTCGTCCTCGGCCACCCGCAGCCGCGCGAGGACCGCCCGCGCGTGTTCCGCAACCCGCGCCCCTGCGTCGGTCGCGCTCGCCCCGCCGCGTCCGCGGCGCACGAGCGCCACGCCGAGCTCGCGCTCCAGCCCGTTCACCGCGTGGCTCACCGCGCCCTGCGTGACGTGCAGGGTGGCGGCGGCCTTCGTGAACGAACCGGTGTCGAGCACCGCGACTAGGCATCTCAGCTGCTGCAGCTCCACCATCAACCGCCTTCATGGAAGGCATGAAAACCATTCCGTTGACTCATGCTCCCAGCTTCCCGATCCTCGGTACAACCCCTGATCGAGGAGGCACCGTGGATCTGGCGAGATTCCGAGAGCAGTTCGCCGTCCTGGACCGCATCGCGTGGCTGTCCACCCCGAGCTGCGCGCCCGCCGCCGAGCCGGTGCTGCGTGCGCTCCGCGCGGAGCTCGCGAACTGGGATCTCGGCGACTTCTCCTGGCCGCAGCGCGATCGGGCGGCTCAGCACAGCCGGCGCCAGGTCGCCGGGCTGCTCGGCCTCGATCCCGAGCACGTCGCGCTCGTCCAGTCGGTGGCGGAGGCGGTCGCGACGGTGGCCGCGGCGCTGCCGGCCAGCAGCAGGGTCGTCGTCGGCGCCGAGGAGTTCCGCAGCAACATCTTTCCCCTGCTCGCCGCGGAACAACGCGGCGTGCACGTGGAGCAGGTGCCGATGCCGGGCGGTTGCCTGCGCAGCGAATCGCTGGTGGCGGCGATAACCGAGGACACGACTCTGGTGGCGCTGAGCGACGTGCAGTCCGCGACCGGTTGGCGCACCGATCTGGCGGCCGTCTCGGCGCGGTGCCGGGAGGTGGGTGCGCAGTTGTTCGTCGACGCGACGCAAAGCGCCGGCGTGCTCACGCTGCCCGAAGGCGTGGATCCCGACTTCATCGCGATCCACGGCTACAAGTGGCTGTTGTGCCCGCGCGGCGCCGCATGGCTCTACGTGCGTCCCGACCGGCTTGCCGCGCTCGCGCCGCTGGCGCCCAATGTCAAGACTTCGCCCGAACCACAGGGCTACTACGGCGGTCCGCTGTCCTACGCGCCCGGCGCACGCAGGCTCGACATGTCGCCGTGCTGGCCTTCCTGGGCCGGCGCTGCCGCCGCGCTCGACCTGCTGCTGGCGCTCGACGCCGCCGCGCTCGAACGGCACTGCCTGGAACTGGCCGGGATGCTCCGGGACGGCGCCCAGGAGCGGGGATTCCGCTGCTCCCCCACTGAACGGCCGAGCCACATCGTGACCATCGCCGTCCCGGACGCCGACGCCGCGGCGCACCGGCTGGCGGCCCGCGATGTGCGTGCCACGGCGCGGGCCGGTGCCCTAAGGTTCGGCCTGCACGGCTTCAACACGGCCGACGACGTCTCGCGCACCCTGTCCGCCCTCGAATCCACCGCCTGACGCCCAACGGAGCTGATCCATGGCCGGATCCAATGCGTACACCGACGCCGCGGTCGCCGGCGTCCTCGACTGGGAACCCGAACTCCTCGTCCACGTCCCGTCCTCCCACGCGGCCCCGCTGATCCGCGCCTTCGAGCAGGCCGGCACGCCGTCGGTGCTGGCGAACCGCGAGGAGGAGGCCGTCGGCATCGCGGGCGGCGCAGCGCTGGCGGGCAAGCGAGCGCTCATCGTCATGCAGGACAACGGTTTCGGCAACGCCCTGACCGCGCTCACGACGTTCGCCAAGGCCTACCACGTCGGCCTGCCGATCCTGGCGAACACCCGCGGCGGGCTCGGCGAGTACAACGCGATGATCCACGAGTTCTCCGCCGCGGTCCCGGCGTTGCTGACCGCGGCGGGCATCCACCACACGCCGCTGGGCCCGCACGTCGCGCCGGAGGCCTGGCGGGTCACCACCCGGGACCTGTGCCGCACCGCGGCGATGACCCGCCGCCCCATGGTCGCGCTGCTGGACCTTCTGCACCCCGCCGTCGAACTGCGCCCCGAGGAGGCCACCCGATGATGGACCGCCTCACCGCCCTCGCGGTCGTCGACGACGTCGTCGGCGCCGACCCGCTGGTCGTCACCTGTGGTGCCACGGCGCGGGAACTCGCCCACCACCACGGCCGCGACAGCCACCTGTACCTGCTCGATTCGATGGGCCTGTCCGCGGCGGTCGGCCTGGGCATCGCCCTGGCGGGCGCTCACCGGGTGTGGGCGATCGAAGGCGACGGGTCGCTGCTCATGGGCCTGAACGCGCTCCCGACGCTCGGCGCCAACGCGCCCGCCACGTACACGCTGATCGTGCTCGACAACCACCAGCACGCGTCGGCGGACAAGATGCCGACGCAAGCCGAACACGTCCGGCTCGCGCATCTCACGGCCGCGGCGGGGCTGAAGACCGTGGAGGCGACGGACCCCGGCGGACTCCGCGAAGCGCTGCTGAACGCCCGGTCCGCCGACTGCCCGACAGCGGTGGTGGCGCGAATAGCGGGCGGAAACGCGCCGAACACCCCCTGGCTCCTCGACGACCCGGCAACGATCGCCACCCGATTCCGCCAGAACCTCCTTCTGCGGCAACATGATCCGGCCACCGACCGCGGTGGTCACGCGGAGGTCTTGTAGACGCTCCAGCCCCCGTCGACGACGAGGCTTGCTCCCGTTATGAAGGACGCCTCGTCGCTGAGGAGGAAGGCTATCGGCGCCGCGATCTCCTCGGGGTCTCCGATCCTTCCCGCCGCGGTCTGCTCCGCCGTCCGCTTGCGGTCCGCTTCCGGGACTTCGTCCCAGGCTCGGGTCAGGATCGGTCCCGGGAGGACGCTGTTGACCCTGATGCGCGGGCCGTACTCGACCGCCAGTTGCCGGGTCAGGCCCGTCAGCCCCGCTTTCGCCGCTGCGTAGGCGGGGCGGCCCGGCAGGCCGACCAGGGCGTGCACCGACGAGGTCAGCACCGCGGCTCCCGCCGTCTCGGCCAGGTCTTCCAGGCACGCCTTGAACCCGAGGAACGCTCCCGTGAGGCTGACCGCCAGCTGGTGGTCCCACGACTCGCGGGTGGTCGCGTCGGCGGGCGCCACCTGGACCGCGTAGGCGTTGCCGACCAGCGCCGAGACCGGCCCGAACGCTTCGCGCGCGGCGTGCACCGCCGCGGTCCAGTCGGCCTGGTCGGCGACGTCGCAGCGCTGGAACAGCGCCCGCCCGCCGGCCGAGTTGATGTCGGCGGCGACCGCGCTGCCGCCTTCGGCGTCCACGTCGGCGACCAGCACACCGGCGCCCTCGGCCGCGAGCCTGCGCGCGGTGGCCGCTCCGATGCCCGATGCCGCGCCGGTCACGACGGCCGTCCGGCCCGACAACCGGCCCGATGCCACAGCAGCCATGTTCCTCCGTCCCTCGGGATTCCGGTCCATGCTGCCGCCGGCTCGGCCGATCCACCAGGGCCCGCGGGCGGAAAACCGGGAGACCCAGGGGCCGAAGGGCGCGGAAGCGGTGTTCCAGGAGCACGCGTTCCAGCGGATGGACGCTGATCTGGTCGCCGCTCAAGTGCCGGAGTGTCCACTTTCGACTTCCGCCTTCGGCGAGGTGCCGCCGACCACCTGCGCCTCCCGTGTCAACGCAGCTGCGACATCGAGCGGCACTTCGCCGGGCACCTCGGCACCGGCATAGCACCACCACGTCCGCGGCGATCGTCCGATGTGGACGATCGCCGCGGAGCGGGGTGTCAGGCCGCGCGGAAGGTGAACCGGTAGGTGCCGATCCAGAGCTCGTCGCCGTCGGACAGCTCCGCCCGGTCGACCGGGTTGCGGTTGAGGTAGGTGCCGTTCAGCGAGCCCGAATCGGTGATCGCGTACCGGTCGCCGACGCGGTGGATCCGGGCGTGCCGGAGCGAGACCGTGGGCGCGTCGAGCGTGATGTCGCAATCCCGGCCGCGTCCCACGGTCACCGCGTCGGCGACCGGGATGACGGTGCCCGCGTGGGGACCGCGGCGGACCACCAGCGCCGCGCCCCCGCCTGCGGGGTCGGCTGCGACGCGTGGTGCGGGCGTGGCGGCCCCGGCCTGCGCCGGGATCGCGGGCGGCTCGTCGCCGAAGGTTCCGACGGGCATGGCGGCCGCACCGCATCGACTCTGGTTCATGGCGTCCTCCTGACGGATTCGAGTCGCCGTCGCGCACGCGGCGGCTGCCGGCGCAGGTCGTCGGGGGAACCCGCCAGGCCCGGCACCGTTGCGACCGGGCCCGTGCAATCCAAGTTACCGGCGGAACCAGGGCGCTCCTTGAGAATTGGCTGAGAGGACACCAGGAATTCACCCGTGTCGAGCAGCGCGGGATCCGGCCATTGGACTGGTCCACAATGGATCACGGTGGACCACGAATACGAAATCAGTTCAACGTTTCGGCCGGTGCGCCGATGCCGAAGTCCCAGCGCAGTGGCCTTGCACACGTTCTCCCGAGCGCGAGCCGACCGGGAGCTGTTGTTCGGTCCCCGCAATGGCTACGCTCTACCGCGGCAACCGTGCAAGTCCGGGTGCATTCGGGGGCGATAATTCTGCAGACGAAGAACGGGCTGACCCATTCGGAACAACTCGGGTTCCCGCAAGCGCAAGAGGTCGGACTCGACCTGCTGGCCACCGCCATCAACGAGTACGCGATCTACATGCTCGACGCGAACGGGACCGTGACGAGCTGGAACCCGGGCGCCGAACGCATGAAGGGCTACCGCAGCGACGAAATCGTGGGGCGGCACTACGCCGTGTTCTACCCGCCCGAGGCCGCGGCCGAACGCCGGCCGGAGCGGGAGCTCGAACACGCCGCGCGCACCGGCTACCACCAGACCGAGGGGTGGCGCGTCCGCAAGGACGGCACCCGCTTCTGGGCCCACGTCGTCACCGCCGCGCTGCGGTCCTCCGACGGCAGCCTGCGCGGCTTCGCCAAGGTCACCAGGGACGACACCGAGTCCCGCACCCGGCTGGAGCGCTCCAGCGAGCGATTCACCAACCTGATGGGCCTGACCCCGGTGGGCATCGCCCTGTTCGACGAGTCGCACCGGCTGGCCCGGGCCAACGACGCGCTGTGCGACCTGCTCGGCTCGGAGATCTCCGAGCTGCACGGCACGCGGGCCGACGACCTGCGGCACCCCCAGGACCGGTCGGGCCCGCTCGTCATGATCTCGGATGCGCCGACCCACCGTGTGCTCAAGCGGCCTGACGGCCGGCCGGTGCACTGCGACCTCCGCTGCGCCGCCGCCGTGCAGGACGACGGGCGGCTGTTCTGGCTGGTGGCGTTCCAGGACATCACCGAACGGCACCAGCGGGCCGAGGAGCTCCGCTACCAGGCCACCCACGACTCGCTGACCGGGCTGTTCAACCGCCGCGCGGTCAAGGAGCTCCTCGACGAACTGGTGAGCGGGCCCGGCGCCGAGCGGGTCGGCGTGCTGTTCTGCGACATCGACAACTTCAAGCGGGTGAACGACTCCCTGGGCCACGACGCCGGGGACGAGCTGGTCGCGACCCTGGCCCGCAGGCTGCGCAACGGCATGCCGCCGGGATGCGTCCCGGCCCGGCTCTCCGGTGACGAGTTCGTGGTGGTCTGCCGCGACGTCGACGCCGTGGGCGGCCTGGAGGCGCTGGGCGCGATGGTGTCCGGCCTGCTCCGCACCGTGGTACGTCTGCAGGGCCAGCCGGTTCAGGTGTCGGCCGCGGTCGGCTGCGCGATGACCGACGGCACCACGACCTGCGGCGACGACCTGCTCCGCTTCGCCGACGCGGCCATGTACCGGGCGAAGCGGCGCGGGCCGGGGCGGGTGGCGCTGGCCGATCCGGGGCTGGCCCAGGCCATCAACCAGCAGCTGCGGCTGGAGTCGGAGCTGCGCGAGGCCATCGACAACGACGATCTCGTGCTCCACTACCAGCCCGTGGTGGACGCCGCGGGCAACGTGGTCTCGGCAGAGGCGCTGGTCCGGTGGCAGCACCCCGAGCACGGCCTGCTCTACCCGGACGTCTTCCTGCCCGTCGCCGAGCAGGGCGACCTGCTGCGCGACCTGGACCGATGGGTGCTGCACACCGCCCTGAGCCGGGCCGCCCGGTGGCCGACCGCCGGCGGGCGCCCGGTCGGCATCGCGGTGAACCTCGCCGGGTTGCTGCCCGACGACCCGGAGTTCACCGCCGAGGTGACCGGCGCGATCGCCGAGTCCGGCATCGAGCCGAACCGCGTCGTCCTCGAACTGGTCGAGACGGTGCTGGTCGATCTGCCGAGCGGGCCGCGACGCGCGATGCTCGAACTCGTCGACCGCGGCGTGCGGTTCGCCGTCGACGACTTCGGCACCGGCTACTCCTCGCTGGCCCGGATCAAGGACCTGCCGGCGCAGATCATCAAGGCGGACCGCAGCTTCGTCTCCGACCTCGGCGTCGGCTCCCGCGATCTGGCGGTCGCCCGCGCGGTGGCGGAGTTCGCCCGCGCGCTGAACTGCCAGACCGTGGCCGAAGGCGTCGAGACGGCGGAGCAGTTCAACCTGCTCGCCAGCGTCGGGATCGACGTGTACCAGGGCTTCCTGTTCGCCCGCCCGGTCCAGGAGGACCGGTTCACCGCCATCCTGGAGCAGGGCCTGCCGCTGCCGTGACCGGATTCCGTTGCCGGGCAACGGAATTCACGGGGTGCGGCCGGTGATGGCGACGATCCGATCGAACAGCGGGGCGTCGGCCGGCGTCTCGACGGGACTCCCCCACAGGCTCTTGACCGGGGCGTTCGGGACGAACTCCGCCACGTGGTCGAGGCAGGCCCGCAGGGTCTCCTCGGGCAGCTCGAAGGGCTGACCGGTCGCCTTCGCGAGGTCCCAGCCGTGCACGACCACCTCGGTGAGCGCGATCTTGCCCCACACCTCGTTCGACAGCTCCACTCCCGCGCCGCCGGAGCTGCCCCGCCAGGCCGCCGGGTCGTCCCACGCCTCGCCGAGCGCCCGGACGTGCTCGGCGACCTCGCGCCGCCAGTCGTCGCCGAGGTCGGCGGCTCGCTCGCCGACCTCGCCGCCGGCGAGCGCGGCGAAGCCGTGAGCGGCCTCGTCGACGTGGTCGATCAGGTCGCCGACGGTGTACTCGGCGCAGGGCGTGGGGGCGGCGAGCTGGTCGTCCGCGATGCCTGCCAGCAGGTCGTTCATCCGGCGGCAGGCCGGCTTCAGGTCGATCACTGATCCTCCTCGGGTTCCGTTCCCCGATGTAGACGGCTCGCGGAACCGGGAATCGTCGCCGCGCGGCGAATCACCACTCCCGAGCTACACACACGTGTAGTATCCTTCTCGTGTGATTAGTCAGATGCACGTGTGGATAGGTGACGGGACATGAGCTTGCCGGGACTGGATCCGGAGGACCTGACCGCCCGGGCGCGGATCCGGGACGCGGCGCTGCGGCACTTCGGCGAGCACGGCTTCGACCGGGCGACGATCCGCGGGATCGCCGGGACGGCGGGCGTGTCGTCGGGGCTGGTGCGCCACCACTTCGGCTCCAAGGAAGCGCTGCGCGACGCCTGCGACGCCTACCTCGCCAAGGTCCTGAACGGGATCAACGACGACGTCAGGGCCGACAGCGCGCCGGGCGGCGTGAACTACGTCGGCGTCGCGGGCGCGGCCTTCGGCCCGTACCAGCGGTACGTCGCGCGTGCGCTGGTCGAGGGGCGGGCTGCGCCGCTGTTCGACAAGCTCGCCGAGCTGGGCGCGCAGTGGCTGGCGGAAGCCGACCGGAAGCGTTCCGACCCGCCGGAGGTGTCCCCGGAGCAGCGCGCGACCGTCAGCGCGGCGATGGCGCTGTCCATCGCCGTCATGCACGAGCACGTGTCCCGCGGCCTCGGCGTCGACGTGTTCACCCCGCAGGGCGAGGACGTGCTGGCCCGCGTCCTGCTCGACCTCTACTCCCATCCGCTCCTCAGCCCGGAGGAAGCCGCCGCCATCCGGTCGCGGCTGCCCGCCGGAGGAGGCCTCGATGACTGACGCGATATCGATCACCGGTCTGGTCAAGGAGTTCGGCCGGACCACGGCGCTGAACGGCCTCGACCTCGCGGTGAGAACCGGTGAGGTGCACGGCTTCCTCGGCCCGAACGGCGCCGGGAAGAGCACGACGATCAGGATCCTGCTCGGGCTGTTGCGCGCCGACGCGGGCTCCGCCCGGCTGCTCGGCGGCGATCCGTGGCGGGACGCGACGAGCCTGCACCGCAGGCTCGCCTACGTGCCGGGCGACGTCACGCTCTGGCCCGGACTTTCCGGCGGAGAGGTCATCGATCTCCTCACGCAGCTGCGGGGCGGCGCCGACCACGCCAGGCGCGCGGAGCTGATCGACCGCTTCGACCTGGATCCCCGCACCAAGTCCCGCGCCTACTCCAAGGGCAACCGGCAGAAGGTGGCGCTGATCGCCGCGCTCGCCTCCGACGCCGAGCTCCTCATCCTCGACGAACCCACCTCAGGACTGGACCCGCTGATGGAGGTGGTGTTCCGCGACGTCGTCCGGGAGGAGGTGCGGAGCGGCGGCCGGACCGTGCTGCTGTCCAGCCACATCCTCGGCGAGGTCGAGGAGTTGTGCGATCGCGTCACCATCGTCCGCGACGGCCGGGCCGTCGATTCCGGTTCGCTCGCCGAACTCCGCCACCTGGCCCGCACCTCCGTGCGCGCCGAGCTCACCGGCCCCGCGGACGGGCTCGCCGAGCTCGCGGGAGTGCACGACTTCCGGACGGAGGACGGCCAGGTGTGCTTCGAAGCCGACGCCGACGCCCTAGGTCCGGCGCTGAGCCGGCTCGGCTCGATCGGCGTTCGCGGCCTCGTCAGCCGGCCGCCCACGCTCGAAGAGCTCTTCCTGCGGCACTACGGCAAAACCTCCGCGGAGGCCACCCGATGAGCACCCTCGCCGGAACCTTCAGCCTGGTGCGGCTGGCGCTGCGCCGCGAGCGGAACATCGCGCCGTGGTGGGTCCTCCTGCTCGTCACCATGTCGTTGATCATGGTCGGCTACATCAACCGGAACATGGGCACGCCGGAGCTGAAGGCGACCTACACCGCGATGATCAACCAGAACGCCTTCTTCCGGGCACTCGGCGGCGGAACCGTCGAACCGGACCTCGGCGTCCTCTCCTCTTGGCGCAGCGGCGGATTCCTGTACGTGATGAACGGTCTCGCCGCCCTGATGGCCGTCGTCCGGTACACCCGCGCAGACGAGGACGCCGGCCGCGCTGAGCTGCTGCGCGCGGGCGCGGTCAGCCGCTACGCCGCGCTGACCGCCGCCCTGGCGGTGGCGGGCGGGGTGAGCCTGGCCGGTGGCGCGCTGACCGCCGTCGTGCTGATCGCGACCGGGCTGGACCCGGTGGGGTCGATCGCCTACGGGGCGGGCATCACCGCCGCCGGTTGGGTGTTCGGCGGCGTCGCCGCGGTCGCCGCCCAGCTCGCGCAGAACGCCCGCACCGCAAGGGCTTTCGCGCTTTCCGTCCTCGGCGCCGCCTACGTCCTGCGCTACGCCGGCGACGCGAGCGGGCAGTACTGGATGACGTACGTGTCGCCGATCGGCTGGAGCCACCTGGTGGCGCCGTACCGCGACGAGCGGTGGTGGGTGCTCGCGGTGTCGATCGCCACGACCGCGGCGCTGTCGGCCATCGCCTACCGCCTGGTGGATCGCCGCGACCTCGGAGCCAGTCTGATCCCCGAGCGCACCGGGCCCGCGTCCGCGCCGCGGCTGCGCGGCCCGATCAGCCTGTCCTGGCGCCTGAACCGCGGCCTGCTGGTGAAGTGGGCCGTTGGGCTCGCGGTGTTCGCGGCCGCCGCCGGCGCGCTGAGCACCCTGGCGCACCAGCTGCTCAACGCGCCCGGCGCGGCCCGGCTGCTGGAGAACTTCGGCGGCCGGGCCGGTTCGGAGCTCCACTACTTCCTGTGGCCCATCATCCTGATCTTCGCGCACGTCATCGCCCTGTACCCGGTGCTGATGGTCCAGCGGCTGCGCGCCGAGGAGAGCAGCGGCCGGGCCGAAGCGGCGCAGGCCACGCCGATGACACGGCTGCGCTGGGCGGCCGGGCACCTGCTGGTGACCGGCCTCGGCACGGCGGCGCTGCTGGCCGTCACCGGACTCGTCTTCGGAGTGTTCTTCGCTTGGCTCGTGGGCGATTTCGCGACGGACGTGCCGCGCATCCTCCTCCAGACGATGGGAACCGTCCCGGCCGCGTGGCTGGTGGGCGCGGTCTGCGCGTTCGCCTACGGGCTCCTGCCGAAGGCGAGCGGGGCGATCTGCTGGGCGGTGTGGGTGGCGACGGCGGCGCTGGGGCAGATCGCCGGCCCGCTGTACGGGGTGTGGGGCGGGACACCGTTCGAGCCGTTCCACTACATCCCGAACACCATCGCCGGAAACCCGTTCGACCCGGGCCCGGCGCTGGCGATGATCGCGCTGTCGGCCGTCCTGCTCGGCGGCGGACTGCTGGCCCTCCGCCGCCGGGACTTCGGATAGGCGACGGGATGGCAGGACGCCGGGGCGAGGACGAAGGTGCTCCCGTCGTCTTCGGGAACCGCTACCGGGTCCGCGCGGGTGGCGGTTCGGTTCCGCCGCCGTCCGCTAGGCCGGGCGCATGGTGCCTTCGTCGAGGTAGCGCTGGTGCCAGGACAACGCCTCGCCGAGGAGGTGCGGGGTGTGGCGGCCGAACGACGATTCCAGGGCGCGGTCGTGGTAATCCCGCAGCGCCGGGCGGAAATCGGGATGCGCGCACCGCTCGATGACCAGCTCCGCGCGCCTGCGGGGCGAGAGGCCGCGCAGATCCGCCAGGCCCTGCTCGGTCACGATCACGTCGACGTCGTGCTCGGTGTGGTCCACGTGCGAGACCATCGGCACGATCGAGGACACCGCGCCGCCCTTGGCCACCGACGGCGTCACGAAGATCGACACGTAGGCGTTGCGCGCGAAGTCCCCCGAGCCGCCGATGCCGTTCTGGATCCGGCTGCCCATCAGGTGCGTCGAGTTGATGTTGCCGTAGATGTCGGCCTCCACGATGCCGTTCATCGCCAGGCAGCCGAGCCGGCGCACGACCTCCGGGTGGTTGCTGATCTCCTGCGGTCGCAGCACGATCTTGTCGCGGTAGGCGGCGGCGTCGCGGTTGAAGCGGTCCACCGCCGCCGGGCTCAGCGAGAAGGCCGTCGCGGACGCCATCAGGAGCTTGCCCGACTCGATCAGCTGCAGCATCCCGTCCTGGATCACCTCGGTGTAGGCGGTCAGCCCGTCGAACGGACCCGCTTGCAGCCCGGCGAGGACGGCGTTCGCCACGTTGCCCACCCCGGACTGCAGCGGGAGCAGGTCCCGCGGCAGCCGGCCGGACCGCACCTCCAGGTCCAGGAAGTCCAGCACGTGCCCGGCGATCCGCCCGGACGTCTCGTCCGGCGGTGTGAAAACCGTGTTGCGGTCGGGTGATTCGGTCTCGACCACCGCGATCACCTTGTCCGCCGGGCATTCCAGGTACGGCACGCCGATCCGGTCGGCGGGATGCGTGATCGGGACGGGCTTGCGCCGCGGCGGCAGCGCCGTCCCGTAGTAGATGTCGTGCATCCCTTCCAGGTGCTCGCTCTGCCACGAGTTGACCTCGAGGATGACCCGGTCGGCCCGCTCCAGCCAGGTCTTGTTGTTGCCCACCGACGACGACGGGATCAGGCGGCCGTCCTCGGTGATGCCGCTGACCTCCACGACGGCGACGTCCAGTTCGCCGAAGACGCCCTGCCACACGCGCTGCGCGACGTGCGAGAGGTGGATGTCGGTGTAGTCCATCCGGCCGGAGTTGATCTTCTCGCGGGTGACCGGGTCGGACTGGTACGGCAGCCGCAGGTCGATGCCCTCCACCTCGGCGAGCGCGCCGTCGAGCTCCGGGGCGGTGGACGCGCCGGTCCACAGGCCGACCTTCATCGGCTCCCCCTCCGCGCGGGCCGCGGCGACCCGCTTGGCCAGCGCGCCCGGCACCTCCTTCGGATACCCGGCGCCGGTGAAGCCGCTCATGCCCACGTTGTCGCCGGTCCCGATCAGCCCGGCGGCCTCCTCGGCGTCGACGATCTTCGCCGCCAGCTGCCGGTTCCGAACCCTGCGGGTCATGTCCGCCCCTCCCGCTCCATCGAGGTCGAAGGCGCCACCCGCGATTCGCCGAACGCCGCCGGGGTGGCCTGATGTGACGGGGATCCTAAGCACGGAGCGCAGCGGAAAATAGCTGTGACGCAGGGCACCACGGCCGCGAGGACTCCGCAGAGCAGCGTCGAATCCCGCGTTTTCGCTGGTGGGCAAGGCAAATCAGCGCCCCGCCGGCACGCGGGAAGTCGTCGGCGGCTCGTTCGCACGGCGACACCAGCGGTCGCCCAGCGAACGCCAGACGCGACGCCGATTTCGCGCGAAATCGGCGGTTCGCGTGCGGGCGGGGCGCTGATTTCGCGCGAAATCGCCAGTGCCGCTCGGCGTCGCATCACACTCCTGGTGGCGGCACGCGGCCGGGCGCCCCTGGACGGCTCGCCGGCGGCTTCAGCCGCAGGTCCGCTTCGATCCGGGCCGCCGTAGCCACCAGGAGCGGCACGATCTCGCGCCGCACACTGTCCTCCGTGGCACTGTGCGCGTCCAGGGAGACGTTGACCGCCGCGAACACCTTCCCGTCGGCGTCGCGGATCGGCGCGGCGACACCGCGCAGTCCCTCCTCCAGTTCGCTGTCGGAGATCACGAAGCCCTGCCTGCGGATTTTGCCGAGATCCGCGAGCAGGCCTTCGCGGGTGGTGATGGTGTGCGGCGTGAGCGCCGCCAGGTCCGTCGAGCGCAGCCGCGCCTCCAACCGCTCCGGCGGCATTCCGGCCAGCAGCACCTTGCCCATCGACGTGGCGTGCGCGGGGAAGCGGGTGCCGACCGGGATCGCCACGGACAGCAGCTTCGGGCTCGGCACTTGCGCGATGTAGCAGATCTCATCGCCTTCGAGCACGGCCACCGCCGTCATCTCCCGCAGTTCCCGGGTGAGCCGGCGCAGGTGCGGCTCGGCGATCTGCGGCAGCGACCGGCTGGACAGGTAGGCGTAGCCGAACTCCAGGACCTGCGGCGTCAGCGCGAAGTGCCGCTCGTCGTGGCGGACGTACCCGAGGTCGACCAGCGTCAGCAGGATCCGCCGGGCCCCGGCCCGGTCCAGGCCGCTGGCCTGCGCCACCTCGGTCAGCGTCAGCTCGGCCCGCCCGGGCGAGAACGCCCGCAGCACCGACAGGGTCCGCTCGACCGAGCGGACGAAGTGCCCACCACGTTCTTCCGGCACGCCGCCTCCCGTTCCTCCCGGCTGGATGTCCCGCCCGATTCTGCGCCGCGAACATCCCGGTCCACAAAGGACATCTGTCGATGCGGCCTGGCGCCAACCTCACCCTATTGAGTGACAACGCCGATCCGCCCACTACGCACCGTGTCTCGTTTCACGGCCCGCGAGGTGGACAGGACCGCCATCGGGCCCCGAGACTGGACACCGAACAACCGACGGTGACGTGGCCAGCATTGGGGCCGGACTTCTTCCCGTACTTCATCTGTATCGATACAGAAGATCCGGACCCGCCACGCCCCCGACAGCGGCCATCACGACCCGCCGCACTCCCCCGATCCCCGCTCCCCCGAGAGGACAACTGTGCCCATCGCGCTGCTCGCACTGGCCATCGGCGCCTTCGGCATCGGCACGACCGAGTTCGTCATGATGGGCGTGCTGCCCCAGGCGGCCGCCGACCTCGGCGTGTCGATCCCGACCGCAGGCAACCTGATCACGGGTTACGCGCTAGGCGTGGTGATCGGCGCCCCGGCCCTGACGATCCTGGGCGCGCGGCTGCCCCGCAAAGCCATGCTCGTCGGCACGATGGGCCTCTTCACGGTCGGCAACCTGCTCTTCGCGCTGTCCCCGAACGCGGAGATCGGCACGGTGTTCCGGTTCCTGGCCGGCCTGCCGCACGGCGCTTTCTTCGGCGCCGGCGCCGTCGTGGCGACCAGCCTCGCCGGGCCGGGCAACCGCGCCAAGGCCGTCTCGATGATGTTCATGGGCCTCACGCTGGCCAACGTCGTCGGCGTGCCGCTCGGCACGCTGCTGGGCCAGCAGTTCGGCTGGCGCGCCACGTTCGCCGTGGTCGCCGCCATCGGTCTCGTCGCCGTCGCCGCCATCGTCCGGCTGGTGCCCGCCCAGGGCCGGCCCACGCCCGCCGAGGCCTCGGTGCGCGGGCAGCTCGCCGCGTTCCGCCTGCCGCAGGTGTGGCTGGCGCTGGCGATCGTGACCTTCGGCCTCGGCGGGACGTTCGCCTGCCTGAGCTACCTGACCCCGATCCTCACCGACGTCTCCGGGTACTCGCCGACGGGCGTGACGGGCCTGCTGGTGCTGGCCGGGCTCGGCATGACGCTGGGCAACTTCCTGGGCGGCCGGGTCGCCGACAAGGCGTTGATGCCTGGCCTGTACGCCGTGCTGATCGGGCTGGCCGTGGTGCTCGGCGCGTTCACGATCACCTCCGGCGACAAGCTCGCCGCCGCGGTGACCGTCTTCGTGATCGGCGCCCTCGGCTTCATGGTCGCGCCGATCATGCAGGCCGTGGTGATGGACAAGGCCGGCGGGGCACCGGCGCTCGTGTCGGCGGCGCTGCAGTCCGCCTTCAACGTCGCGAACTCCATCGGCGCCTACGCCGGCGGCCTGGCGATCGCGCACGGCCTCGGGCTGCTGGCGCCGAACCTGGTCGGCTCGGCGCTCTCGGTGATCGGCCTCGCGCTCGCCGCGGTCTCCGGAACCCTGGAGCGCAACACCGAGCGCGCGGCGGTCACTCCGCCAGAAGCCGCAGAAGTCCCGGTCATGCGGACTGAACGCGAGCTTGTCGCAGCCTGATACTCCACTGAGGACAGGTCATGCCGCCGCCCTGCGCGCGAACGTGGGCGCGTGCTCGGGGAGGACCCCCATTCCACCGATGTACGCGGTCACACCGCGCAGGAACGGCGCGCGTTGCAGGGCGCGCAGCAGCAACGGCAGCTTGTTCTCGTCGAGCGTGCCGTCGAGCGCCGGACGCAGCAGCATCTCGTGTTCGCCGCGCTGCGACTGCTGCGCCACCGCCATCGGCAGCCACCGGCGGCGCTGGATCTTCGCGAGCGCAGCGGCGGGAACCCGGCCGCGCCGAAGCGGTTCCGCCAGCACCCGGGCCGCCGCGACGGCGTCCTGCACGGCGAGGTTGACGCCGACGCCGCCGACCGGCGACATCGTGTGCGCGGCGTCGCCGATGCACAGCACGCCGTCGCCGTACCAGCGGCGCAGGCGGTTCATCTCCACCCGCAGCAGCTTCACGTCGTCCCACGAGCGCACCGACTCCAGCCGGGCTTCCGGCCAGCCGAACAGGCCGGCCAGCCGCGCCCGGAACACCGCGATGTCCTGCGCGCGCAGGGCCTCGTTCCGGCCCTTCCCGATCAGGTAGGACGTCTGGAAGTAGTCGCCGCGGTCCATGGTGACCGAGGCCTGCCCGCCGCCGAAGTGGCCGAACACCTCGCCGTCGGCGTCGCCGTCGGCCTTGGGCACCCGGACCTGCCACACGTCCATCGGCACGTCGTAGGAGATCGGCCGCAGCCCGGCTTCCCGGCGGACCACCGACCAGCGACCGTCGCAACCGACGGTCAGCGGCGCGGCGAGTTCGCGCCGCACGCCATCGGCGTCGCGGTAGTGCACACCGGTGGTGCGACCGGCACCGTCCTTGCGCAGCCCGGTCACGGCGCTGCACATGCGCAGCGTGAACGACGGTTGCTCGGCGGCCGCGGTGGCCAGCAGGTCGAGGAAGTCCCACTGCGGCACCATCGCGATGTGCCGGTACGGCTCGCGGAGCCGCCCGAAGTCGGCCATGACAACCGTCTTCGAGCCGATCCGGATGCGCATCTTCGCCAGCTTCCCGGCCGGCAGCTCGGCGAACCGCTCGCCCAGACCGAGCTCGTCGAGAAGCCGCAGCGTGGATGGATGCACGGTGTCGCCGCGGAAATCCCGCAGGAAGTCCCGGTGCTTCTCCAGCACCGTCACCACCACGCCGGCGCGCGCGAGCAACAGGCCCAGCATCATCCCCGCCGGGCCGCCCCCGACGATGCAGCACTGCGTTCGATCCGTCATGGCGACCACGCTAGCAGAAACTTAGAGTCTCTCTAATTTTAGATCTCATGTAGAATTGGCGACCATGAGTGACCGGCCCGGGCTGCGGGAGCGGAAGAAGCGGCGCACCAAGCAGGCCCTGATCGAGGCGGCCATCCGGCTGTTCGACGAGAAGGGCTACGACAGCACCACCGTCGCCGAGATCGCGGCGGCCGCCGAGGTGTCGCCCGCGACGTTCTTCAACTACTTCTCGGCCAAGGACGAGGTCGTCTTCGGCGACGACGATCTCTACGACGACCTGCTCCAGGAGGCCTTCGCCGGTCGCGCCGCCGACGAGCAGCCGGAAGACCTGCTGCTGCGCACGATCCACCAGCTCAGCACCGCCGATGCCTGGAGCTTCCCCTTCGACCACGAGCTGACCAGGATCCGGGCCCGGCTGATCGCCACCGTCCCGGCCTTGCGCGCGGGCGCCTTGCTCCGCAACGCATCCCTGCAGCAGCGGCTCGCCCACGCCCTCCGCGAGACCTATCCCGCGGAGCTCGACGCACTGCACGCCGCGGCGCTGACCGGGGCCCTGATCGGCGCGATCGACGCGGCCATGCACTCCGGCCTCGACCGGGAACCGACCACCGACGCCGTCCTGCGGGCCGCGGAGATCGCGCTGCGCGGCCGCCGGTGAACGGCGCTGCGAGCCGGGGTCTTTGGCCTCTGGATCAGGCAGTTCCGCCTCCCGCACGGTGAGTCCCAGGCAGGGCGAGCGGAGGAGGCGGCGATGACCACGCACGGAGCACGACGCATGCACACCGGTTGGGTGGGATGGGTGTACTTCGCCGCCACCATCCTTCTGCTGACCGGCATCGTCCAGGTGATCAACGGGGCGATCGCGTTCGCCCGCTCCGGCTCGACGTACGTGACACCGGCCGGATCGGCGGTGCAGATCAGCTACGCCGGGGTCGGCTGGAGCTTCCTGATCACCGGTGTCGTGCTCGCCGCCACCGGGGTCGGGCTGTTCGGCGGTCGCACCTGGGCGCGTGCCGTGGCCATCGCCATGGCGGTGATCAGCATCCTGACCAACATCGCCTTCTTCATGGCCTATCCGCTGTGGTCGGCGGTGGTGATCGTGCTCGACGTGGTCGTGATCTACGCGCTGGCCGCCCACGGCCGGGAGGCCGGCCACCGGTAGCCGGGCGGATCCCGGCGTTCCACAGTGGATGCTGCGCGCCCATCGCGGCCGCCCGGCCAGGCGCGTCGAGTACGCTGCGCTCCGGGACGTCGCGCCGCCCCGGTCTTCTCCGGCGCGGACCGGGAAGGAGCGCCGGGTGAAGCGGCCGACGATCATCGACATCGCCCGGGAGGTCGGGGTTTCGAAGGCCGCCGTCTCCTACGCGCTCAACGGGCGCGCCGGGGTCTCGCCGCAGACCCGGGAGCGGATCCTCGACGTCGCGACGGCGATGGGCTGGCGGGCCAGCAGCGCGGCGCGCGCCCTGTCCAACGACCGGGCGGCGAACGTCGGCATCGTGCTCGCCCGCTCCCCGGAGGTGCTGCGCACCGAGCCGTTCTTCATGCAAATGCTCGCCGGCCTGGAGCAAACCCTTTCGGCGGACGGGTTTTCGCTGCAGCTCGCGCTCGCGGCGGACACCGGCACCGAGCTGGACACCTACCGGCGCTGGTGGGCGGAGCGGCGGGTCGACGGCGTGGTGCTGACCGATCTCCGGGTCTCCGACCCGCGCCCGGAGCTGCTGCGCGAACTGGGGACGCCGGCGGTGTTCTTCGGCACCGCGGGCCCGATGACGGGGATCCCGGTCCTGCGGGCCGACGAGGACGAGGCCATCCGCAGCGCGATCACGCACCTCGCGGAGCTCGGTCACCACCGGATCGGGCACGTGCAGGGGCCGCCCGATCTCCAGCACACCGTTCGGCGGGCGGACGCGCTGCGCCGAGCCGTGAGCGGAACGCCAGGCCTCTCGGTGCACCACGCGCCCGGCGATTACACCGAGGAGGGCGGGGTTCGCGCCACGCGCCGCCTGCTCGCGGCACCGAATCCCCCGACCGCGGTCATCTACGACAACGACGTGATGGCGGTCGCGGCGGTGGTGCACGCCGAGGCGCTGGGCGTGCGGGTTCCAGTCGATCTCTCGGTGCTGGCGTGGGACGACTCGATGTTGTGCCAGGTGGTTCGCCCCGCCATCACCGCGTTCGCGCACAGCGTCGTCGTGGATTCCGCCACCGCCGCCCGCATGCTGCTGGAGCTGATCGAGACCGGTTCGGCCGACGACGGTGAGCTGTCGCCGCGGACGCTGGTGCCGCGCGGGAGCACCGCGACCGCTCCCGGCAACTGACCGACCAACGGTTACGAAATGATCACGCCACCGATCGGCCCTTCTGATTAACCGGTTAAGTCCCTAGCTTGAGCCAGGGGTCCAACGACGGGCCCGACGGAGCCGAGGAGGCTTTCGTGCTCAAGCGCTCACTCCTGGCGGTGCCGCTGGTCGCGGCATTGCTCGCCGGCGCGCTGACCGGCTGCGCGGCACCGGCCGACGACGACAACACGATCACCTACTGGGCGAGCAACCAGGGCAAGAACGCCGCGCAGGACCGGGAAATCCTCGGCGAAGAGCTCGCCGAGTTCACCGCCCGGACGGGCATCGAGGTCAAGCTGGAGGTGATCGGCTGGTCCGACCTGCTCAACCGGATCCTCGGCGCGGCGACCTCCGGCGTGGGCCCGGACGTGGTGAACCTCGGCAACACCTGGGCCGCGTCCCTGCAGGCGACCGGCGCGTTCGTGCCCTTCGACGACGCGCTGATGAACCGCTTCGGCGGCCGGGACCGGTTCCTCGACAGCAGCATGAGCTCCACCGGGATGCCCGGGCAACCGCCGGCTTCGCTGCCGCTGTACGGGCTGTCCTACGGCCTGTTCTACAACAAGAAGCTGTTCGCCGAGGCCGGCATCACCGAGCCGCCGAAGGACTGGCGGGAGTTCATCGACACCGCGAAGCGGCTCACCGACCCGGCGCGCGGCCGCTGGGGGCTCACCGTCCCCGGCGCCAGCTACACCGAGAACGCGCACTTCGCGTTCATGTTCGGCCGCCAGGAGGGCACGCACCTCATCGACGAGCGCGGCAGCCCGTCGTTCGCCTCGCCGGAGGCCGTCGCCGCGGTGCAGCGCTACATCGACCTGATGGCCTCGGCCCGCGTGGTGGATCCCGACGACGCCGAGGAGGGCAATTCCTCCGGCGCGGCAGCGGATTTCGTGGACGGTGACGCCGCGATGCTGATCGCGCAGAACAGCGTCATCCCCACGCTGCACGACAACGGGATGGCCGAGGCGGACTACGGCGTCGTGCCGATGCCGGTGCCCGATCCCCTGCCGCCCGGCGGCCGGGCCGTGCGCAGCCACGTCGCGGGCTCGAACGTCGCGGTGTTCGCCGACAGCCCGCGGCGCGAGCAGGCCCTCAAGCTGGTCGAGTTCCTCACCAGCAAGGAGGTCCAGGCGTCGCTGAACGAGAAGTACGGCACGCTGCCGGTGGTCGAGGACGCCTACGCCGATCCGGCCTTCCACACGCCCAAGAACCAGGTGTTCAGCGAAGTGCTGGCCGGCGGCTCGGAAACCGTGCCGATGATCCCCAACGAGGCCCACTTCGAAACGACGGTCGGCGCGGCGATGCGCGACCTGTTCGCGGCCACCGCCACCGGACGACCACCCGGCGCGGAGGACGTGCGCGAGGCGCTGGCCGAGGCGGAGCAGAAGATGCGGGGGACCGGAGGATGACGGCCACCACACCGATTCCGGCGCGGCGTCGCGGGTGGACGCCGAGCCGGCGCGCGCTCCCCTACCTGCTGATCGCGCCCGCGCTGGCCTTCGAGCTGCTGGTGCACCTGGTGCCGATGCTCGGCGGCCTGTGGATGAGCCTGCTCGAACTGACCCAGTTCCACCTGCGGGACTGGGTGCGCGCGCCGTTCGCGGGCCTGGACAACTTCGGCTTCGCGCTGGACCTCGACGGCGCGGCGGGCGCGGAACTCCTGCGCTCCTTCGCGGTCACGCTGGCCTACGCGATCCTGACCGTCGGACTTTCCTGGACGCTCGGTCTCTTCGCGGCGACGCTGCTCCAGCGCAGCTTCCCCGGCCGCGCCGTGCTGCGCACGCTGTTCCTGGTGCCGTACGCGCTGCCGGTCTACACCGCGGTCATGATCTGGAAGTTCATGCTCGACCGCAGCGACGGCATGGTCAACACCGTGCTGGACGACCTCGGGGCCGGCGCGGGCGGCACCTTCTGGTTGCTGGGCGACAACGCCTTCGGCAGCATCGTCGTCACCTCGGTCTGGCGGCTGTGGCCGTTCGCGTTCCTCGTCCTGATGGCCGGGATGCAGTCCATCCCGGCCGACGTCTACGAACAGGCCACGGTGGACGGTGCGGGGATCTGGCAGCAGTTCCGGTCCATCACCGTGCCGATGCTGCGGCCGGTGAACCAGGTCCTGGTGCTGGTGCTGTTCCTGTGGACGTTCAACGACTTCAACGTGCCCTACATCCTGTTCGACAAGTCGGTGCCGGGCGCGGCCAACCTGCTGTCCATCCACATCTACGGAAGCTCGTTCCTCACCTGGAACTTCGGCCTGGGCTCGGCGATGTCCGCGCTGTTGCTGCTGTTCCTGCTGCTGGTGACCGCGGGCTACCTCGCCTTCACCTCGCGGAGGTTGAAAGATGTCTGAGCCGCGGTGGTTCCGCCTCCTGCGGGTGGGCGGGCTGACCTTCCTGGTGCTGTTCACCGCGCTGCCGCTGTACGTCATGGTGACCTCGGCGGTGAAGCCGCTGGGCGACGTGCAGGACCGGTTCCGGTGGCTGCCGGTGAACATCACGTTCCAGCCGTTCGTGGACATGTGGTCGACGATCTCGCTGGCCGACTACTTCGTGAACAGCACCGTGGTGGCCCTGGGCGCCGCGGCGCTGTCGGTGACCATCGCCGTGTTCGCCGCGTACGCGATCAGCCGGTTCCGCTTCCGAGGCCGCAACGCGTTCCGCATCGTCGTGCTGTCAACCCAGATGTTCCCCGGGATCCTGTTCCTGCTGCCGCTGTACCTGATCTACGCCACGATCGGCCGGCTGACCGGCATCGCCCTGCACGGCAGCCACCTCGGCCTGATCATCACCTACCTGACGTTCTCGCTGCCGTTCGCGATCTGGATGCTGGTCGGCTACTTCGACTCCATCCCGAAGGACCTCGACGAGGCGGCGCTGATCGACGGCGCGAGCCCGGTGAGCGCCCTGCTCAGGGTGGTGCTGCCCGCCGCGCGACCGGGCATCGCCGCGGTGGCGATCTACGCGTTCATGACGGCGTGGGGCGAGACCCTGTTCGCCTCGATCATGACCGACTCGGGTTCGCGCACGCTCGCGGTCGGGCTGCGCGAGTACGCGACGCAGACCTCGGTGTACTGGAACGAGGTGATGGCGGCGTCGCTGGTCGTCAGCATCCCGGTGGTCATCGGGTTCCTGCTGCTCCAGCGCTACCTGGCCCAGGGGTTGACCGCGGGCGCCGTCAAGTGACCTGTTGGATCCACCAGCCGAGAAAGGGCGATCGATGCGACGCAACTCCGCCAAGGTGACCGTGGCCGGGGAACCGGCCGTGTGGCTCGGCGCGAACTTCTGGTCGCGCACCGGCGGGCCGCTGATGTGGCGGAACTACTCGCCGCGGGTCGTGCGCGAGGAACTGCGGGTGCTCCACGAGCACGGCCTGCGGCAGACGCGTTCCTTCTTCTACTGGCCCGACTTCATGCCGACCCCGGACAGCGTCGACGCGGCGAAGGTCGAGCACTTCGCCGACTTCCTGGACGCGCACCAGGAGATCGGCATGTCGTCGATCCCGACCTTCATCGTGGGGCACATGTCCGGCGACAACTGGGATCCGGCGTGGCGGGACGGCCGCGACCTCTACGCCGACGTCTGGCTGGTGTCCCGGCAGGCGTGGTTCGTGCAGCGGATGACCGAGCGCTTCGCCGCGCACCCGGCCGTCGCGGGCTGGCTGATCAGCAACGAGATGCCGATCTACGGCCGGTTGCGGCACGAGCCGAAGGCGCCGGCCGAGCAGGTCACCAGCTGGGCGCAGCTGATGGTGCAGGCGGTGCGGGCCGGCGGCGGGCACCAGCCCGTGTCGCTGGGCGACGGCGCGTGGGGCATCGAGGTCACCGGCACGGACAACGGGTTCTCGGTCCGCGAGACCGGTGCGCTGGTGGACTTCGTCGGGCCGCACGTGTACCGGATCGACAGCGACCCGGTGCGCCAGCACCTCGGCGCGGCGTTCATCTGCGAGCTCGCCGCGGTGGGCGGCAAGCCGGTGGTGCTGGAGGAGTTCGGCCTCTCCAGCGACCAGGTGTCGCCGGAGCACGCCGCGCACTACTACCGGCAGACGCTGCACAACTCGCTGCTCGCCGGATCGACCGGCTGGGTGGCGTGGAACAACACCGACTACGACGACCTCATCGAGCAGGGCCCGTACTCGCACCACCCCTTCGAGATGCACTTCGGCATCACCGACAGCGCCGGGAACCCGAAGCCGCCGCTGCACGAGCTGGCCGCGTTCGCCGACGTTCTATCCACTGTGGACTTCGCCAGGTGCGAGCGCACCGATGCGCAGGCCGCGCTGGTGGTGACCGAGTACCTGGAGCGCGGCTACCCGTTCAGCCAGGACGACGACCGGCCGCTCGTCTTCAGCTCGCTGCAGCAGGCGTACGTGGCCGCGCGGGAGGCCGACCTGCCCGTCGGGTTCACCAGGGAACGCGACGGCATCGACCCGGACTGCTCGCTGTACCTGCTGCCGTGCACCAAGCAGATCCAGGGGCCGACCTGGCAGCGGCTGCGCGAGCGGGTGGCGCAGGGCGCGGTGCTGTACCTGTCCTACACCGCGGGCGAGGTCGGACATCACCGGCAGCCGTGGATCCCCTACCTGGACGAGACCTTCGGCGTCGCGAAGGAGATGACCTACGGCTTGGTCGACGAGGTGGCCGATGAGGTCGTCGAGTTCACCTTCGCCGAGGACTTCGGCGGCATCGCCGAAGGCGAGGTGCTGCGCTTCCGGGTCGGCGGCAACGAGCACAGCCGGGCGTACCTCCCGGTCCACCCGCGCGGAGCGACGGTGGTGGCCACCGACGCGCACGGCAGGCCGGCCTTGCTGCGCCACCGCAGCGGGCGGGGCGAGACCGTGCTGTGCACCTATCCGATCGAGCACTTCGCGGCACGGAACGCGCGCGTCAACCCGGAGGACACGCACCGGCTTTACGCGGCGCTGGCCGAGATCGCCGGAATCGAGCGGCCGATCGCGGTCGACGATCCGCGGGTGTTCGCGGACGAGCTCCGGCACGAGGACGGGCGCCGGTTCGCCTGGCTCGTCAGCCAGCACGGCCAGGAAGTCACGACAACGCCGCGGGCGGACGGTTCTTCCTTGCACGACACCAAGACCGGTGAACTCCTTTCCAAGATCACGCTCCCCGCCTACGGCGTCCGGGTCGTCGAGCTGCGCGCGGAGCGGTAACGCCAGGCCGTGGGCCTTCCGGGCTGCTGCGGCTGCCCGGAAGGCTCGCGGCAGGTGCATGTCGGGACGGAAGCCCCTTGTCCCGCAGCTCCGGAAGCGGGCAGGCGGCGGCGCGCATGCGACCGGCTTCCCACCGGTGTACAACGGGGTCGTACCGACCCATGCGGACACCGGTCGCTCGTGGCGCTCACGAGCATTCCGCGGTCACCACTCATCCCGCTGCTCGTGTGGAGACGTCATGAAGATCGTGTGCATCGGGGCCGGGCCGGCCGGCCTCTACCTGGCCATCTCGGCGAAGCTCAGGGACGCCGGGCACGACATCACCGTGATCGAACGGGACCCGCCGGGAGCCACCTACGGCTGGGGCGTCGTGTACTGGGACGACCTGCTGGACATGCTGTACCGCAACGACCGGGAGAGCGCGGAGCAGATCCGCGCCGCCTCGACGCTGTGGCGGGAGCAGGTCGTCTCGCTGCACGGCACCGAACACGCCTACATGGGCGGATACGGGTACAGCGTGAACCGCGCGCCACTGCTGGAGATACTCGCCCAGCGCGCCGCCGACCTCGACGTGGACGTCCGCTACGAGCACGCTGCGGATGACCTGTCGGAGTTCGCCGACGCCGACCTGATCGTGGTCGCCGACGGCGCGAACAGCCGCACCCGCCAACGCCACGCCGAGGAGTTCGGCACCCAGATCGACCACGGCCGCAACCCCTACATCTGGCTGGGCACGGACCGGGTCTTCGACATGTTCACCTTCGACTTCGAAGAGACACCCGAGGGCTGGATCTGGTTCCACGCCTACCCCTCCAGCGCCGGCATCAGCACCTTCATCGTCGAATGCCAGGACACCACCTGGCAACGACTGGGGTTCGACCGGCTCGGCGACGACGAGAGCATGCGGTTGCTGGAGGACATCTTCGACCAGCCGCTCGCCGGGCACTCGCTGATCAGCGCCGCCCGGGGAAAGCCGGCCTCGTGGCAGCGCTTCACCCAGGTCTACAACCAGACCTGGCGCTACGAGAACATGGTGCTGATCGGCGATGCCGCGCACACCACGCACTTCACGCTCGGTTCCGGGACCAGGCTGGCCATGACCGACGCGGTGATGCTCGCGCACAAACTGCTGGACCGCGAGCAAACGTCCATGGCGCTCAAGGAGTTCGACGAGGAGGGCCACGCCATGATGCGCATGGCGCAGGCCTCGGCGCGCACCAGCATGGCGTGGTTCGAGAACACCGACCGCTACACCGACCGCAACGCTGTGGAGTTCTGCTATGCGATGTGCAACCGGAACAGCTTGCAGCCGCCGTGGCACTACCAGCAGTACCTGCTGACGCAGCACCTGGTGGCGCGCAAGACCCAACGGCTGTTCGGCAACGGCTTGCGCTGGGCTCGGGCGCGCAAGCGCGGCGAGTCGCTGCGCCGCTGAGGCGGGCGGAAACGCCGTCGTTCTCCACTTCCCGGCTTCGTCGAGCAGGTCACGGATCGCGTGCGGCACGGCGTCGACGTGGATGTACTGGTGCTGGGCATCGTCGAGCACCCGCTACTCGCCCCGGGGAACCGATGCGGCGATCGCCGCGTGCAGGTCCCGCAGGCCGTCGTGCATCCGGCGTTCGACGTCCCCGGATGCGAACTTCGCCCAGTACAGGCCCCATGGCGGTGACCACGATCAACGGGACGTCGGGGAGTTCTCCCCCTGCCGGAGTTCGTCGTACAGCTCGCTCTCGAAGTCGGCCGTCTCCTGATGTTGTGTTGATCACGATTTTTGTGTCGTTTGTCCGGAACCCGATGATCTGTTGCGCCGTTGCTACGTGCATGGGCGATGATCCCGGAAGTACCTGCCGCGCCCCTGGCGAACCGAGGGGCGCGGACCCTGCTGGACCGCCGACGCCTCGCGTCGGCCGCCTTGCCCGCCGAGAGCCGGCGGGCCGCATCCTCCACCCGGAGTCGCAACACGACCGCAGGTCGACGCCGCCCGTGACCCGGCGCCGCGTCCGTTCAGGACCGCCTGGAGAAGTCGAGTCCGGCGCGCTTCCGCGCCGTGCAGCCGAAAGTCGTCCGACGCTCCTCCCGCAGGTGGCCATCCCTTCCCCGCACGGCACCGCGGCTCGCGGCCCCTTCGGACCGCGTCTCCGATCCGGCAGGAGGAGCCGCGCCACCCGCACCCCGTTCGACCACACGTACCGCTACTGAATCGACAGCGAGAAGAAGAGGAAGGGCCAGCAGAATGGTCTTCAAGAAGCTCCTGGGCGCCCTCGGCGTCGGCGGCCCGTCGGTGGACACCGTGCTGCACCACCAGCACGTCCGCCCGGGCGAGAACCTCGCCGGGGAAGTCCGCATCACCGGCGGGAACCAGGACGTCACCGTCGAGAACGTCGCGCTCGGCCTCGTCACGCGCGTCGAAACCGAACACGGCGGCCACGATGGGCACGCCGGCGTGGAGTTCCACCGCGCCGTGGTGGCCGGCCGGTTCGAGCTGCGCGAGGGCGAGAACAAGACCATCCCGTTCCAGTTGCCGGTGCCGTGGGAAACGCCGATCACCAGCGTCTACGGGCAGCACCTGCACGGCATGACGCTCGGCGTGCGCACCGAGCTGGCCATCGCCAAGGTCGCCGACAAGGGCGACCTCGACCCGGTGTCGGTGGAACCCCTGCCCGCGCAGGAGAAGGTGCTGGAGGCGTTCTCCCAGCTCGGTTTCCACTTCAAGAGCGCCGACCTGGAGCACGGCCGGTTGCACGGCGTCCGCCAGGAACTGCCGTTCTTCCAGGAGATCGAGTTCTACCCGCCCCAGCAGTTCGCCGGGCGGATCAACGAGGTCGAGCTGACCTTCGTCGCCGGCCCGCACGGGCTGGACGTGGTGCTGGAGGCCGACAAGCGCGGCGGGTTCTTCACCCCGAGCCAGGACGCCTTCGGCCGCTTCCACGCCTCCCACGAGGAAGCCCTCGGCACCGACTGGGCCGGGCGGATCCACGGCTGGCTGGAGCAGGTCGCCGAACGCCGCGGCGCGGGCCACCCGATGGCCGGGTACGAGCACCACGGCTACGAGCACCACGGCTACCACGACGAGCACCACCGGCGCGGATCCGGGATGGGCGGCATGGTCGCGGGTGCCGCGCTGGGCGCCGGCGCCGGGATCCTCGGCGGCATGGTCGTGGGCGAGGTGCTGGAAGAGGTCTTCGAGGGCGACGAAGAGGAGTTCTGATCCTCCGGTGGGCGCCGGGAATCCGTTCCCGGCGCCCACCGCGCGCCGGTCGGCTCAACTCCCGTCGGGGCAACCCGATAGGTTGATCAACATCGTTGCCTCCGCCGTGATCGGGAGTACTTGGTGAGCACGCGCGAACGCGTCCGCGAGCTGGTCGACGCGCCACTCACCCAGCGGGTGGTCATCGCGGTCATCCTCGTCAACGCCGTGACGCTCGGCTGCGAGACCTCCCCCGGCCTGGTCGCCAGCCACGGCTGGCTGCTCCACGCGGTGGACCGGGCGGCGCTGGCGGTGTTCGCGGTGGAGCTGGCCGCCCGCCTGTACGGCCACGGCCGGCGGTTCTTCCGCGACCCGTGGAACTGCTTCGACGCCGTCATCGTCGGCATCGCGCTGCTGCCCACCACCGGGGCCTTCGGCGTCCTGCGCGCGCTCCGCATCCTCCGCGCCCTGCGGCTGATCTCGGTGATCCCCAGCATGCGCCGCGTGGTCAGCGCGCTGCTCACCGCCGTCCCGGGGATGGCCTCCATCGCCGCCCTGCTGGTGCTGATCCTGTACGTGGGCGCGGTGATCGCCACCAAGCTGTTCAGCGCGGTCGCCCCCGACTACTTCGGCGACCTCGGCGACTCGCTGTTCACCCTGTTCCAGGTGATGACCGGGGAAGCCTGGTCCGAGGTCGCCCGCGCGGTGATGGCCGAGGAACCGCTGGCCTGGATCTTCTTCATCGGCTACATCGCCGTCACCACGTTCACCGTCCTCAACCTCTTCATCGCCGTCGCCGTGTCCGCGATGGAATCCCAGGTGGGCCGCGAACGCGAGGACGACGGTGAAACGGTCCGCGAACTGCTCACCGAGATCCGCGAACTCCGGGCCGAAGTCCGGGAACTCCGCGCCGCGCCGGCCGAATCCTGACGCCGGCTAGGGCTCGCCCGGCCGGACGAGATGACCGCCGATGCCGAGGACTCCGCTGACGAAATCCCTGGCCATCCCGACCTCCTCGGGCGAGCAGTCGATGAGCACCTTGATCTCGGCGTCCCGCTTGGCCAGGTCCGCGGTGAGCAGGACGCCCGCCACTCCCGCGCCCGCCGCCGAGCCGACGAAGACGTCGATGCCGTCGCCGTCACCGCCGGTGGTGCCCGCTAGGTAGCCGTAGTCCAGCGGGTAGACGACGTCCGGGATGCGCGGATGCGGCCGCCCCTTCGGCCGGTCGACGACGATCTCACCGTGCCGCACGAGATCGGCCAGCGCGGCGAAGAATCCCGCCGATCCGGGATGCGCCCCGTACGGCGCTTCGGTTCTCATGGGCTCAGCCCAGGAACTGGTCGTAGAGGAGGTAGGCGTTCAGGCCGATGATCAGCGTCGTGATCGCCGTCATCACGGCCGTCAGCCAGCGCGGGTTCGCGAAGGCGCCCATGACCGAGCGGTCCCTGGTCACCAGCAGCAGCGGGATCAGCGCGAACGGGATGCCGAAGCTCAGCACGACCTGGCTGAAGTTCAGGACGTCGGTGGGGTTCATGCCGAGCACGATCACCACGAGCGCGGGCGTCATCGTGATCAACCGGCGCAGCAGCAGCGGAATCCGGAAGTTGATGAACCCGGCCATCACGACCTGCCCGGCGAAGGTGCCGACGCTGGACGACGAGATCCCGGACGCGAGCAGGGCGACCGCGAACACCAGGGCGGCGGTGCCACCGGCGAAGGTGGCGAGGCCCGCGTGCGCGTCCTCGATGCTGCTGATCCCGGTGTTGCCGCTGGTGTGGAACAGCTTCGCGGCCATGACCAGCATGGACAGGTTGATCAACCCGGCGAGGCCGAGCGCGACGACCACGTCCCAGCGTTCGAAGCGCAGCACCTTCCGGCGGTCGTCGTCGGTGGAGACGGCCACCCGGCGGCTGGTGAGCGCCGAGTGGAGGTAGACCACGTGCGGCATCACGGTGGCGCCGACGATCCCCACCGCGAGGTAGGCGCTGCCGGCCGGCAGCGTCGGCACCAGCCCGGCGATGGCCTGGGCGGGCTCCACGCCGATGCGCAGCAGCTGGTAGGCGAAGCCGGCGATGATCAGCAGCAGCAACCCGGCGATCGCCCGCTCGAAGGGCCGGTAGCCGCGCGCCTGCAGGCCCAGCAGCGCGAACGCGACGACCGCGGTGATCAGCGCCGCCGGCACCATCGGGATGCCGAACAGCAGGTACAGGCCGAGGGCGGCGCCGACGAACTCGGCGAGGTCGGTCGACATGGCGACGATCTCCGCCTGCAGCCACAGGCCCCACCGCACCGGCCGGGAGTGCCGCTCCCGGCACACCTCGGGCAGCGTCTTGCCGGTGACCACGCCGATCTTCGCGGACAGGAACTGCACCGGCATCGCCATCAGGTTCGCCAGCACCACGACCCACACCAGCGCGTAGCCGAACTCCGCGCCGGCGCCGATGTTGGTCGAGAAGTTTCCGGGATCGACGTAGGCGATGGCCGCGATGAAGGCGGGCCCCAGCATCGCGAGCGCGCCCCGCATCCGCCCCCGCCCGAGCACCTGCCCCAGGTCCTCCCGGGAATCGCGTCCCGCCTCGACCTCGGTCACGCCCATCGGTCCACCCGTGCCGCTGCCTGCGCGCCGATGACGGCCTCCTGCCGGTCCGCGCGCGGCGCCCCGGTGGGCCCGCGCGAACAACGATTCGTCTTCCCGTCCACCAGATTACGGTATGCCGAAAAATTCTCTTCGCAAGCCCCCACCCGGCCGCTCGCGCCCGGCGCGTCCGGAGCGGGAGTCCTACACTCCGGTTACCGATTCCGCCGCGACAGACCGGCCGAATCGCGTGATGGGGGTAAATCAACTCGGGTATGGAGCCACCGATGGCCGAGGAGAACGCACGCCGCCGCGGCTACCGAGCAGGACTCGGCGGCGAGATGCTGGCGGAATTCCTGGGAACCTTCGTCCTGATCCTGCTGGGGTGCGCATCGGTCGCGGTGGCCGTCGCCGGACTTCCCGGCTCGGGGCGGCAATCCGACGCCTTCGGGCCCGCGAACTGGTTGATCATCGCGTGGGGCTGGGGACTCGGCGTGGTGTTCGGCGTCTACGTCGCGGGCGGCGTCAGCGGCGCGCACATCAACCCGGCGGTGACGCTGGCCTTCGCCGTGCGGCGGGCCTTCCCGTGGGTGAAGGTCGTGCCCTACGTCGTCGCCCAGGTCGTCGGCGCGTTCGTCGCCGCGGCGCTGGTGTACGCGACGTACAGCTGGGCGATCGACGCGTTCAACGCCAAGGCCGGCCTCGCCCGCCCCCAGTCCCTGGACACCTTCGCGATCTTCGCCACCTTCCCGGCCAAGTACTTCGCCGGGTCGTGGTGGGGACCGCTGCTGGACCAGATCGTCGGCACCGCGATCCTGGTGCTGCTCATCTTCGCGCTCACCGACACGCGCAACACCGCGCCGGCGGCCAACCTCGGGCCGTTCCTGATCGGCCTGGTCGTCACGGCGATCGGCCTGACCTTCGGGCCCAACGCCGGTTACGCGATCAACCCGGCGCGCGACTTCGGCCCCCGCCTGTGGACGTTCATCGCCGGCTGGGGCGACATAGCCCTGCCCGGGACCTACCAGTCGTTCAGCTGGTACTTCTGGATCCCCATCGTCGGGCCGCTCATCGGCGGCGTCATCGGCGCCGTCGTCTACGACCTGTTCATCGGCCAGGTCGTCAAGGCCCGCACAGCACCGCCGGAAACCGGTCGAGTGAGCGAGGACGCGAGCTGAGGCTGTCCGGTTAATCCGACCCGGTAGCGGCGCCGTCCGCCGGATTACGACCGGAATCGACCCGGGTACACCCATTTCGAACATCGGGATGGGTGGCGGTGGCGATGACGCAGCAATACCTCGTCGGCGAACTGTCCGTTCGGTTGGCCCAGCTCCAGGAGGCGGCCGATCCGCAGGCCGCGGACCGGTTCGCGAGCCTGCGCCGGGACGTGGAGGCCGCGCCGCCGCACGCGCTGGGCCCGGCGGTGGATCGGGCGATCCGGCTGGCCGACGAGTTCTGCTGGGACTCGGTGCGCAGGGGCGACGTCATCGCGTTCGACGGCCTGGCCGCGTGGTCGGCGGAGCTGTGCGAATTCGCCGCCTGCGCGGGCCTGCTCGATCGGGAGGCCGGCGGGTGAGCCCCAGGCGCGTCCACAGTGGTCAATCCCGGCGAACCCGCTGGACCAGCCGCGGGATCTCGTCGACGACGGCCGCCGCGGCCGCCACGTCGCCGGACAGCGGGCGCTCCCGGGTATCCGGATCCAGCGCGTCGCACGCCCGCTGGTAGACCGCGCGGATCGGTCGTCCCGGGCTGATGCCGCGCAGCCGGTTCGCGCGGACCGCGGCCACGAGTTCGCACGCCAGGACGAGCCGGTGCGCATCCGCGGCGCGCCGGGTCTGCCGGACCGCCTGCGGGGCGAAGCTCGCGTGCTCTTCGGCGCCCCTGGACAGCGCGATGTGGCCGAGCGTCGCCGGGAACGCCGCGGCGCGCAGTTCGGCGAGCGCGGAACCGGCGCCGTATTCGAGCCCCATGATCCCCGAGCTGCCCGGCGGTCCCGCCGCCAAGAACGGGCGCAGCCCGGTCATCCCGGGTTCGGTGAGCATCGCCAGCCTCGCCGCCGACAGCTGGGCCGTGGCGAGCATCGCCAGCCGCAACCGGTCCAGCGCCAGGGTCAGCTGGGCGGCGTGGAATCCGCCGTGGTGGCGGGCCGCCGCCGGTTCGTCGGTCGTGAGCAGCGGGTTCTCCGCGGCCGCGTTGAGCTCCACCACCACGACCGCGTCGGCGTCGGCCACGGCCTCCACCGCCGGGCCGTGCACCTGCGGGAAGCACCGCAGCCCGAACGGATCCTGGATCCGGCGGCCCGGAGCCACCTCGCCACCGAGCAGCGCCAGCACCTCGGCCGCGACCCGGGATGCACCTGCGTGCGGGCGGCCCGCGTGCACCTCGGGCGCGAACGGCTCGGTCGATCCGTCGACGGCGAGCGCGGTCAGCGCCGCGATCGCGGCGGTCGCCGACACCAGGCCCCGCACCGCGGCCACCGCCAGCGCCGCCTGGCCGATCGTCAGGGCGTTGCTGCTGATCAACGCCAACGCCTCGCCCTCGGTCAGGGCGACCGGGACCGGTCCGCGACCGATCCAGCGCGCCTCGCCGACGAGGGCGAGCCCGAGTTCGGCCAACGGCCCGAGATCGCCGGTCCCGACCGAACCGTGCTCGTGCACCTCCGGGTACGCCCCGGCGTTGAGCGCCGCGGCCATCGCCTCCGCGAGCCCGGGCCGCACGCCGGTGCAGCCGCGCAGCACCTGGTTCAGCCGGACGGCCAGCATCGCCCGCACGTCCCGCTCCGGCAGCAGGTTCCCGATCCCGCTGGCATGGCTGCGCAGCAGCCGCATCCCGTGCGCGGCTCCACCGGGCACCACCTCGGAGCGGTTGGCGCCCACGCCGGTGGTGCGCCCGTAGACCGGCCCGGTGGGCACCGCTGCCGCACCGAGCCGGGCCAGCGCGGCGGGCGCGACGCAGACCGCCACCCGGTCGTCGGCGATCCGCACGACATCCACAATGGACATATCAGCGCCGTCGAGGAGCACCGGGGCTCCGGCGTGCACCGCGGTCATGGCGCCTTCCCTCCCCGCGAACCCGTGCCGGGTCAGACGGGCGCGGTGTCGTCGATGGGACGCAGTTCCTCCGCGTAGGACACGGAAACGCGCCGGATCACGCCGTCGGCCACGGAGTACTGGCCCATCCGCCACAGCGGCGGCGAGTAGGCGTGGATCGAGACGCTGCGCGGCTCCTGGCCGGTGAGCCGGTGGATGTGGTCCGGCCCGCCGCCGTACGCGAAGCCCGCGGCGACGTCGGTGACCGCGCTCGGCCCGGCGACGGCCAGGTTGTGCTCGACGAGCGCGCCGCGGGCCACCGCGACCGCGAACGCGGAGATGTCGTGGTCGTGCCAGCCCGTGTCGTTCTCCGGCGTCCAGCACAGCACCCAGACGTCGACGTGCGCGTCCCGGTGCAGCGATGCGTAATGCCGCTTCTCGTCGCTGAACGCGACGTGGTGCCGCCACGCATCCGGTCGGCGCGCGAGACCCGCGACCAGTCCGAGCAGTTCGCCCTGGTCGAGGTAGCGCCCGGGCAGCGCTTCGAGGGTGAATCCGCCCGGCACGTCGCCGATCCGGCGCGCTCGCCTGGCGGGCAGGCCGGGCGCGGTGGGTTCGCCGATCACGGTGTTCCTCCTTCGAGCAAACGACGCGGGTTCGAGCAGCGGATGGCCCGGGCGGCGGCCTCCCCCAGCCCCGGATCGGCCGGTTCGGCGTAGGGCCGGTCGCTGCCGAGGACGACGGGGTCGATCCCGAGCACCCGGACCAGCGCGTCCACCCCGCGCGGCCCGTACGACGAGGTCTCGACGAAGACGCCCGGATCGACGCGGTCGAACGCGCCTCCCCTGGCCGCCAGCCGCTCGTGGTGCACCGGCGCCAGCCCGGCCCCGGCGGCGAAGCAGATCCGCAGCCGCGGGAGCAGCGCGCGGCCCGCGACGTGCCAGGACCACCACGCCGCCTGCAGCTGCGCCACGTAGTCGACGACCGGTGGCCACCAGCCGGGCACGCCGGCGGCCGGACTCGTCGCGGCGCCGGGGTGCACGAACACCGGCCGGTCCGCCTGCTCGCACACCGCGAGCAGCGCGGCGACGCGTTCCACATCGGCCGGTTGCCGCATGGCGTCGGCCGGGATCTGCAGGCCGGCGCATCCCCTGCCGAGAGCCTCGCGCACCTGCTGCTCGTCGGGCTCCAGCACGTTGGCCGCCGCCCACACCCGGAACGGATCGGGCAGTGCCGCGGCGCCGCGATGCCAGGCGTCCAGCAACGGTTCGGCCTCGTCCGGCGGCAGCCACTCGATGCCGAGCGGGCTGGACAGCGACACGAGCGCGACCGCCGTCCCCGCTTCGCGTGCGGCGCGCTCGGACGGCTCGTGATCGGCCGGGTCCACCTCGAACGGCGGTTCGCCGGCCAAGTGCAGCGTCCAGCCGCGCAGCAGCGGTGGATCCGCGCGTGCGCGCAACACGTCGACGAACTCCGCGGGCCACAGGTGCTGGTGCACGTCGATCACCGGATCGGACACGGGCACACCCTTGTGAAGCGCTTCAGTGAACGGTTTCAGTGAACCGCCTCAGCGCTCGCGCGGTCAAGGGCCGAACGTGCGCATCCGCCGCGCGCTAGGCTTTCCAGGTGCAACGCCGCAAGCGCCCCACGATCAAGGACATCGCGGCGGAGACGGGGCTCTCCCCGGCCGCCGTGTCCTACGCGCTCCGCGGCCTGCAGGTTCCCCCGGAAACCCAGCAGCGCGTGCGGGAGGTCGCCGACCGCCTCGGCTACGAGGCCGACCCGGTCGCCCGCGCGCTGGCCAGCGGCCGCACCGGCATGGTGGGCGTGCTGTGCAGTTCGCTGGACGACCTGTGGCAGCAGAACTTCGCCACCACGCTCGGCAGGCGCTTCCTCGCCGCCGACCGCAACACACTGTTCATGGACTCCGCCGCCGATCCCGCGCGCGAGGCCCTGCTCGCCAAGAACCTCCTCGACCAGCGGGTCGACGCGCTCGTCACGATCCCGGTCGATCCGAATTCCCGGCACTGGCCGGACGCCGCCGAGCGGACCATGCTCGTCGCGATCGGCGACCCGCTGCCCGGGGCGGCGACCGCCGCCGAGGTGGTGTTCGACAACGGCCTGGGCGTCACCGACGCGCTGAAAACGCTCAGCTCCGCCGGACACGACGAGATCCTGGTGCTGACGCCGGGGCCGCGGCTGCTGCGCCAGCGCCCCGCGGAGAAGGTCGTCCGCGAGGTCGCGCAGGAGCTGCGGATGAGCCTGCGCGTCGTGGCCTGCCCGAACGACCTGACCGGCGCCGCCGAGGTCGCGCGGGCCGCGCTCGCCGAGGAGCCCCGGCCCACGGCCGCGTTCTGCCTCACCGACTCGATGGCCTACGGCGTCTACGAGGCCGCGCGCGATCTCGGCCTGGCCATTCCCGCCGACCTCTCGGTCCTCGGCTACGACGACCACCCGGTGTCGCGCCTGCTGACGCCCGCGCTGTCCACCTACCGCTGGGACGTGCGAACCGTCGTCGACGCGGTCGTCGAGCGCGTGCTCAAGGCGGTCGACAAGAACCGGCGGAGCCGCCGCAAGCTCATCGCCCCGGAGCCGAAGCACCGCGACTCGGTGGCCGAACCGCGCGGCTGAACCCGGGCGTCCACAGTGGTCTGCGCCTGCGGTCGGGCCGGACCCCTACCGGACCGGCAGCGGGTTCTCCTCGACGAGGGTTTCCGGGGCGGAGAGCCGCCACGCCTCGTACACCAGCTCGGCGAGCTCGTCGGCGTCGATCTTGGCCAGGTGCACGACGACCCAGCCGTAGCCGCCCGCCGTGAACTGCACCTCGAACACCTCCGGCCGCTCGGCCACCAGCGCGAGCTGCTCGGACAGCGTCTGCTTCAGCCCCACCGTCTCGGTGCGCGGCCAGTAGTAGCCGAACCCCTTGCCGCGCACGCTGAACGACGTGTAGTTGCGCGAGTCGGCCTGCTCGACCTCGGCGAGCTCGTCGACCATCCGCAGGAACTGACCGCTCGGGACACCCATGGGGAGCATTCTCCCGCAAGCCCCTGACAGGAACCGGCCACCTGGGGTTTTCCGGGCGGAACCGCCTCTGTTCGTGATCATCCGCTTGTAGGATTCCCGCCGATAGCGATGGTGAACTTATTCGGACGAGACGAGGCGCAGCGCCTGCTCGCTGAGGCCGCAGCGGCAGCACGTGCCGGGCGCGGCGGGCTCGTCGTGCTGCGTGCCGACCCCGGTCTCGGCGTGACCGCCCTGCTGGACGCGCACCTCTCGGTGGCGCGCGATCTCGGCATGCGAACCCATCGGATTCCCGTGCTGCCGCAGAGCGGAACCACCGCGTTGTCGGCCGGTGCGCCGGACTGGACCGAGCCCGCCACGATCGTCATCGACGACCTGCACCGGGCGGACGACGCGACGCTGCTCGCGCTGCACGAACTCGCCGAAGGGCTGCCCGACCGGCCGTTGCTGGTCGTCGCAGGGCGGCATCGCGGCGTCGAGCCCGCCCGGTTCGCGGTGCTCGACCGGCTCGCGACCGCGCACGACCTCGAACCGCTGGACGACGGCGCGGTCCGCGCCGCCCTCACCGAGCTCTCCGGTGGTGAACCGCCGGAACCGCTGCTGCGGCTGGCCGACGGCGCAGGCGGCAACCCGTGGCTGCTGGCTCACCTCACCGCGGACGACCGCGCCGCGGCGGTGACGGCTTGGGCGACCGGGCTGGCGGGCGACGACGCCGCCCTGCTGCGCTTCGCCGCGATCCTGGCCGAACCCGCGTCGGTGGACGAGCTGGCCGCCGTCGCCGGAACGACACCGGTGGACGCGCTGGCCCGGATCAAGCGGCTGGCCGGGATCGGGTTGCTGGCGGAAGAAAGCGGGCTCGTCCGGTTCCGGCATCCGGTGGTGCGCCAGGACCTGGCCGCGACCTCGGCGGGTTTGCGCGGCTCCGCGGCGCGCGCGCTCGCGGCCCGCAACGCCGCGCCCCGGGCGGTCGCCGAGCAGCTCGCGCACACGCCCGTGGACGCGTGGACCGTCGACTGGCTCGACGACCACGCCGATCGGCTCGCCGCCCGGCCCACGCCCGCGGTGGTAGACCTGTTCCACCGGGCCGTTTCCGGGCTGCCGCCCGGCGACCCGCGCCTGCACCCGCTGCGCGCCGCGCTGGCCGAGGCGCTGATGTGGTCGGGCCGGACCGACGAGTCGCAGCGCATCGCCACCGCCAGCCTGGCCGCGCATCCGGACACGCCGATCCGGCACCGGTTGCGGGCCGTGCTCGCCCTGATCTGCTTCCGGGAGATGGATCCCGCCGCCGCCATCGCGGCGCTGGACCCGGAACGCGTCGACGGCAAGCTGTCCGGCCGGCTCGCCGCGATCGACGCCGCCGCCTGCCTGGCGGCCGGCGATCTGACCGGAACGGAGCACGCCGTCGAGCTCGCGGCGCCGGCCGCCGCGCACGATCCGCTCGTCGAGGTTTTCCTGCTCAACGTCGAGGCGACGGGCCTGTTCGTCTTCCGCGACCTCGACGGGGCGTTGGAGCGGCTGGACCGCGCGGACGCGCTGCTGGAGATCGCCGTCGACGACCGCGGGCTGTGGCTGATGTCGCGCCTCCTGCGCGCGGTGGTCCAGGACCTGCGCCACGACAAGGCCGCGCTGGAGACCATCGAGCAGGCGCGCCCGATCGCCCGCGAGATCGGCGCGGGCCTGCTGGTCTGGCTGCACACCATCGCCGCGTTGGCCTCGTTCAACAACGGGCTCTGGGACCGGGCGCTCGAAGAGATCGGCGCCGCCATGGCGCTGCCCGACCAGCACGGGCTGGCCGGCCCGCTGCACGGGGTGGCCTCGATGATCATGCTGCACCGCGGCGATCTGCCCGCCGCCCGCGTCCACGCCGAGCTCGCCGAGCGGTCCCCCGGCCGCGGCGTTGCCGTGTTCTACGAGCAGATCTCCGTCCTGGCCAGCGCGCACGTCGCCGACGCCGAGGGCAACTCGCAACGGGCGCTGGAGATCGTGCACACCCTCGCCGCCGGCGACGTCGGCGTGCACCACGCGCACGCGGTCGCCACGGTCGGCGCCCGGCTCGTGCGCATCGCGGTCACCGGCGGCGACCGCGACCTGGCCAACCGGCTCGTGGCGCAGATGCGGGACCTGAGCACCGGCGAATCGGCCGGCGAGCGCGGCGCGCTGATGTACTGCCAGGGGCTGGTCGACAGCGACGTCGACGTCCTGCTGGCCGCGGCCCAGGAGTTCACCGACACCGGCTCGCCGATCCTCGCCGCTCGGGCGGCGGAGGACGCGGCGAAGGTCCTGGCCTCGTCCGGCAGATCCGCGGACGCCCGGGCCGCCTACCAGACCGCGATCGACCGGTACACCGCGCTGACCGCCACCGGCGACATCGACCGGGCGGACGCCGCGCTGCGCGCGTTCGGCCTGCGGCGCGGCGCGACCGGCTCCCGGCGCAGGCCGAAGCACGGCTGGGAGAGCCTCACCGCCGCCGAGTACCGCGTCGCGGAACTCGTGGCGCAAGGCCTGACCAACCGGGAGGCAGCCGAACGGCTGATCGTGTCGGTGCGAACGGTCGATTCGCACGTGTCCCGGGTGCTCGCCAAGCTCGGCTACTCGTCGCGGATCGAGATCGCGCTCGGATTCGGGGAGCGCGAATGATGCCCGCTACCTACCCGGCTCCCGGAACATCAGCAATGTTGCGTCAGCGCTTTGACCTGCGGTTTTCCGAATTTTGGCGTTTGAAGATGAATCACGGCGTCTGGCTGCAATGTAGCAGGT